>NZ_JAEIMH010000067.1:25699-53823 GCF_016464295.1 Streptomyces sp. N35
ACACACCGAAGTCGCGGCCCCAGGAGGGCGCCGGGGGACACACCTCCGGGCGCGCCCTTCGTCGTTGCGCGCTCCAGAGCTGTTCGATTAGCCCTTGTGCAGGACTGTTTCTCCACAGAAGTGCGAAGAACTGCCCATCCACACCCTGGGGACTGCCGAGTTGTCCAGATTGTGTCCACAGGTCAGGCTGGTGACAGGTCATCAACCCAGGTCAGGCGCCTGTGGATTCGTGGACAACGGATCTCCACAGACTGTGGATGAACTCGCTGCCCACAGGCTGTTGATGAAGTTGTCCACCGGCTGCCCACAGGGATCGGGCACTTGTCCCCAGCTTCTCCACACGCCTGTCCACTGTTCGGCAACGCAACGCGCCATCTCACCGGGTCGAGTGAAAGGCGTCACACAAAGGTGCCAGGTTGGCCTGTGGGCAACCTGGGTAAAGCTGGGGACGACGCTGGGGAGAAGTGGCCCTTGGCTGTGAATCAGGTGTGCAGAACTTTCCGCCGTCCACAGTTCACCGGGGTTATCCACGGGCGTCGCCCACAGGCACGGTGGACAAAATTTGGGCCCTGACCTGCGAAAACGGGGTTATCCACGGTTTCCACAGCCCCTACTACTACGACCAAGTAGAGAGAGGGCTGGAATCGATTTGAAGTGGGGGCTGTGCACAACTCGAGGCGCGTCGACCTCTGCCCGCCCGTCACGACTTGACCCCGACAGGCACCAGCTGTCAGTGCGGTGCGTCAGACTGGTCCCCGGCGTTCTCCCCACCTTGGGGACGGGCCAACCACTCAGACAGCGACGACAGACCAGCAGGGCGAGCAGCCAGGCGTCAGCAGGAGGCGGCTTACGGTGAAGATCCGGGTAGAGCGCGACGTACTCGCGGAGGCGGTGGCCTGGGCGGCACGCAGCCTCCCTGCCCGTCCGCCGGCGCCGGTCCTGGCGGGCCTTCTGCTGAAGGCGGAGGAAGGCGCGCTGAGCCTCTCCGGCTTCGACTACGAGGTCTCGGCCCGAGTGTCGGTGGACGCGGAGGTCGACGAGGAGGGCACGGTCCTGGTCTCGGGCCGGCTGCTCGCCGACATCACGAGGGCACTGCCCAACCGGCCGGTGGAGATTTCCACAGACGGTGTACGGGCGACGGTGGTCTGTGGATCCTCGCGGTTCACGCTGCACACCCTCCCCGTCGAGGAGTACCCGGCGCTGCCGCAGATGCCTCTCGCGACCGGCGTCGTCCCCGGTGAGGTCTTCGCCTCCGCCGCGGCCCAGGTCGCCATCGCCGCCGGCCGTGACGACACGCTGCCGGTGCTCACCGGTGTGCGGATCGAGATCGAGGGCGACACCGTCACGCTGGCGTCCACCGACCGCTACCGCTTCGCGGTCCGCGAGTTCCTGTGGAAGCCCGAGGTGCCGGACGCCTCCGCGGTCGCCCTGGTGCCCGCCAAGACCCTCCTGGACACCGCCAAGGCACTCACCAGCGGCGACAGCGTCACCATCGCGCTGTCCGGCTCGGGTGCCGGCGAGGGCCTGATCGGTTTCGAGGGCGCGGGACGGCGCACCACGACCCGGCTGCTCGAAGGCGATCTGCCGAAGTACAAGACGCTGTTCCCGACGGAGTTCAACTCGGTCGCGATCATCGAGACCGCCCCGTTCGTCGAGGCGGTCAAGCGTGTGGCCCTGGTCGCCGAGCGCAACACCCCGGTGCGGCTGAGCTTCGAGCAGGGTGTGCTGATCCTGGAGGCCGGCTCCAGCGACGACGCACAGGCTGTGGAAAGGGTCGACGCCCAGCTCGACGGCGACGACATCTCGATCGCGTTCAACCCGACGTTCCTGCTCGACGGCCTGAGCGCCATCGACTCGCCGGCCGCGCAGCTGAGCTTCACCACGTCCACCAAGCCCGCGCTGCTCAGCGGCAAGCCGGCCGTGGACGCCGAGGCGGACGACGCGTACAAGTACCTGATCATGCCGGTCCGCCTCAGCGGCTGACGTACGGGAACCGGGCGCCCAGGGGCCCCGCAGGTGGGTACCTACGTCCGGGCTTAAGCTCGGACGTAGGTACGAAAGCACGAAAACCCACCACGCGACTTAAAAGGAACACCTGATGGAGCTCGGTCTCGTCGGTCTCGGCAAGATGGGCGGCAACATGCGCGAGCGCATCCGCCGCGCAGGCCACACCGTCATCGGATACGACCGCAACCCGGACGTCGCGGATGTCCACAGCCTGCAGGAGCTTGTGGGCAAGCTGAAGGGTCCGCGCGTGGTCTGGGTGATGGTCCCGGCCGGGGCCGCGACCCAGTCCACCATCGACGAGCTCGGCGAGCTGCTCGAGCCGGGCGACGTCGTCGTGGACGGCGGCAACTCGCGCTGGACGGACGACGAGAAGCACGCCGAGGAGCTCGCTGCCAAGGGCATCGGCTTTGTCGACTGCGGTGTCTCGGGCGGCGTCTGGGGCCTCAAGAACGGCTATGCGCTGATGTACGGCGGCGACGCCGCGGACATCGCGAAGGTCCAGCCGGTGTTCGACGCGCTCAAGCCCGAGGGCGACTTCGGCTCGGTGCACGCGGGCAAGGTCGGTGCCGGCCACTTCTCGAAGATGGTCCACAACGGTATCGAGTACGCGATGATGCAGGCCTACGCCGAGGGCTGGGAGCTCCTGGAGAAGGTCGACTCGGTCACCGACGTACGCGAGGTCTTCCGCTCGTGGCAGGAGGGCACGGTCATCCGTTCCTGGCTGCTCGACCTCGCTGTCAACGCGCTGGACGACGACGAGCACCTGGAGAAGCTGCGCGGTTTCGCGCAGGACTCCGGCGAGGGCCGCTGGACGGTGGAAGCCGCCATCGACAACGCCGTACCGCTGCCCGCGATCACCGCGTCGCTCTTCGCCCGCTTCGCCTCGCGCCAGGACGACTCGCCGCAGATGAAGATGATCGCGGCGCTGCGCAACCAGTTCGGCGGCCACGCGGTCGAGTCCAAGACCGAGCACTGATCCACAGCCTGTGCGGGGCTGTCCGCGAATGAGACAGCGCGAATGAGACAGCCGGGGGAGGTCGGCACACACCATGCACGTCACGCATCTGTCGCTGGCCGACTTCCGTTCCTACGCCCGGGTCGAGGTTCCGCTCGACCCGGGCGTCACCGCGTTCGTGGGCCCCAACGGGCAGGGCAAGACCAACCTCGTCGAGGCCGTCGGATACCTGGCGACCCTCGGCAGCCACCGTGTCTCCTCGGATGCTCCGCTCGTACGGATGGGTGCCGAGCGCGCCGTCATCCGCGCCCAGGTCCGCCAGGGCGAACGGCAGCAGCTGGTCGAGCTCGAGCTGAACCCCGGCAAGTCCAACCGGGCGCGTATCAACAGGTCTTCGCAGGTCAGACCGCGCGATGTGCTGGGGATAGTACGGACGGTCCTGTTCGCGCCCGAGGACCTCGCCCTGGTGAAGGGCGACCCCGGTGAGCGCCGCCGCTTCCTCGACGAACTGGTCACGGCGCGCTCCCCGCGTATGGCCGGAGTGCGCTCCGACTACGACCGGGTCCTCAAGCAGCGCAACACCCTGCTCAAGTCCGCCGCCATGGCGCGCCGGCACGGCGGCCGCTCCATGGACCTGTCCACACTCGACGTATGGGACCAGCATCTGGCCCGCGCGGGCGCCGAGTTGCTGACCCAGCGGCTCGATCTGATCGCCGCGCTGCAGCCCCTTGCCGACAAGGCGTACGAGCAACTGGCGCCTGGCGGCGGCCCCTTGGTGCTCGAGTACAAGCCGTCCGCCGAAGGCTCGGGGACCGGCCGCGAGGAGCTGTACGAGCAGCTGCTCGGTGCGCTCGCGGACGTACGCAAGCAGGAGATCGAGCGCGGCGTGACCCTCGTCGGACCGCACCGCGACGATCTGCTCCTCGGGCTCGGGGAGCTGCCCGCGAAGGGGTACGCGAGCCACGGCGAGTCCTGGTCGTACGCGCTTGCGCTGCGCCTGGCCTCGTACGACCTGCTGCGCGCCGAGGGCAACGAGCCGGTGCTCGTGCTCGACGACGTCTTCGCCGAGCTGGACACCCGGCGCCGCGAACGGCTCGCCGAGCTGGTCGCCCCCGGTGAGCAGGTCCTGGTGACGGCCGCGGTCGAGGACGACGTACCGGATGTGCTGGCCGGCGTGCGGTACGCCGTGTCGCAGGGTGAGGTGACGCGCGTATGACCTCCGAATCGGGCGCCGATTCAGGCGCCGGGGCCCCCGAGCCGAAGAAGCCCGCCGAACCCAGCGGCATCGACCTCGCCCGTGTCGCCCTGCGCGCCGCCAAGGAGCAGGCCCGTGCGCGCGGCGCCGAGGCGCAGCAGAAGAAGCAGGCCAGGCGGGGCGGCGGGCTGAGGTCCGGCGCCCGGGCCGACGGCCGCGACCCGCTCCCCCTCGGCGCCGCGATCAACCGCCTGATCACCGAGCGCGGCTGGGAGACCCCGGCCGCGGTCGGCGGTGTGATGGGCCGCTGGCCGCAGATCGTCGGCGACGACCTCGCGAAGCACTGTGTGCCGCAGAAGTACGACGAGGACGAGCGCGTCCTGACCGTCCAGTGCGACTCGACCGCCTGGGCCACGCAGCTGCGCCTGCTCGCCCCGCAGCTGGTCGCGCGGCTCAACCAGGACCTCGGCCAGGGCACCGTCCGCCTCATCAAAGTGCTCGGCCCCGGCGGTCCCCCGCGGCGCTACGGACCCCTGCGCGCCCCCGGCAGCACGGGTCCCGGAGATACGTACGGCTAGGTCGTACGCACGCCGTACACCCGACCCGTCCCTCACCGTAGTGGAGGGTTGACAGCCCGAAGCGCTGAGCGCCCGCGTGAGCCTCTTGGAGCCCCGTTCCGTATATGGGGAGTCGTGAGAGACCGGTTCAGGACGGCACATGCGGACTCAAGGGCCAGCAAGCCCCCATTACTGTCGGCGCTACCGGTAGACTGGGAGACAATCCCGCCCCTTCGGGGGGACGGGGCCAGATCGCTGCTTCACGTCTTCACGCGGAACGCGCACCACACGCGGCGCGGGAAGAACGCCGTCTTATACGAACGACGCAGCCGCTCCCGGACGAATGCCGGGAGCTTGGCTTGTGCTGTGCCAGAAAGGGCGCTTCGTGGCCGATTCCGGCAACCCCAACGAGAACATCCCGTCCACCGACGCCGGCGCGAACGCGAACGTGTACGACGCCAGCGCCATCACCGTCCTCGAGGGTCTGGACGCGGTCCGCAAGCGACCGGGTATGTACATCGGCTCGACCGGTGAGCGCGGTCTGCACCACCTCGTGTACGAGGTCGTCGACAACGCGGTCGACGAGGCGCTCGCCGGCCACGCGGACACCATCGACGTCACGATCCTCGCCGACGGCGCGGTGCGCGTGATCGACAACGGCCGTGGCATCCCGGTGGGCATCCACCCCGTCGAGAAGAAGCCGGCCGTCGAGGTCGTGCTCACCGTGCTGCACGCGGGCGGCAAGTTCGGCGGCGGCGGCTATGCCGTCTCCGGCGGTCTGCACGGCGTCGGTGTCTCCGTGGTGAACGCGCTGTCGCACAAGCTCGCCGTCGAGATCAAGACGGACGGCTACCGCTGGACGCAGGAGTACAAGGCGGGCGCCCCGACCGCGCCGCTCGAGCGTCACGAGGCCACGACGGACACCGGCACCACGGTCACGTTCTGGGCCGACCCCGACATCTTCGAGACCACCGAGTACTCCTTCGAGACGCTCTCTCGGCGCTTCCAGGAGATGGCCTTCCTCAACAAGGGCCTGACGATCAAGCTCACCGACGAGCGGGACTCGGCGAAGGCCGTGGTGGGTGCGGACACCGCCGACACCGCCGACGACGGCCAGGCCATGTCGGTCACGTACCACTACGAAGGCGGCATCGTCGACTTCGTGAAGTACCTCAACTCCCGCAAGGGAGAGATGATCCACCCCACGATCATCTCCCTGGAGGCCGAGGACTCCGACAAGTCGCTGTCGCTCGAAGTCGCGATGCAGTGGAACTCGCAGTACAGCGAGGGTGTCTACTCGTTCGCGAACATCATCCACACGCACGAGGGCGGTACCCACGAAGAGGGCTTCCGTGCCGCGCTGACCTCGCTGATCAACAAGTACGCGCGCGACAAGAAGCTGCTCCGTGAGAAGGACGACAACCTCACGGGCGACGACATCCGCGAGGGTCTGACCGCGATCATCTCGGTCAAGCTGGCCGAGCCGCAGTTCGAGGGCCAGACCAAGACCAAGCTGGGCAACACCGAGGCCAAGACCTTCGTGCAGAAGGCGGTCTACGAGCACCTGGCCGACTGGCTGGACCGCAATCCCAACGAGGGCGCGGACATCGTCCGCAAGTCCATCGCCGCGGCCACCGCGCGCGTGGCGGCCCGCAAGGCGCGTGACCTCACCCGCCGCAAGGGTCTGCTCGAGTCCGCCTCGCTGCCGGGCAAGCTCTCCGACTGCCAGTCGAACGACCCCGCCAAGTGCGAGATCTTCATCGTCGAGGGTGACTCCGCCGGCGGTTCGGCCAAGTCCGGCCGTAACCCGCAGTACCAGGCCATCCTGCCGATCCGAGGCAAGATCCTCAACGTCGAGAAGGCCAGGATCGACAAGATCCTGCAGAACCAGGAGATCCAGGCGCTGATCTCGGCCTTCGGCACCGGAGTCCACGAGGACTTCGACATCGAGAAGCTCCGCTATCACAAGATCATCCTGATGGCGGACGCCGACGTCGACGGCCAGCACATCAACACCCTGCTGCTGACCTTCCTGTTCCGCTTCATGCGGCCGCTGGTCGAGGCGGGTCACGTCTACCTGTCGCGCCCGCCGCTCTACAAGATCAAGTGGACCCGGGACGACTTCCAGTACGCGTACTCGGACCGCGAGCGCGACGCCCTGATCGAGCTCGGCCGCCAGGCCGGCAAGCGCATCAAGGACGACTCGGTCCAGCGCTTCAAGGGTCTCGGTGAGATGAACGCCGAGGAGCTGCGCATCACGACCATGGACCAGGAGCACCGCGTACTCGGCCTGGTCACGCTGGACGACGCCGCGCAGGCCGACGATCTGTTCTCGGTGCTGATGGGCGAGGACGTGGAAGCACGCCGCTCGTTCATCCAGCGCAATGCCAAGGACGTCCGCTTCCTCGACATCTGAGTCGGTCACGTACCGCTTCGAAAGGATCTTGAACGGCCATGGCCGACGAGACAGCTCCCCTTCCTTCTGGTTCCGGCATCCCCGTTGAGGGCGAAGTAGCGATGCGCATCGAGCCCGTCGGGCTCGAGACGGAGATGCAGCGCTCCTACCTCGACTACGCGATGTCCGTCATCGTGTCCCGCGCGCTGCCGGACGTACGGGACGGTCTGAAGCCCGTCCACCGCCGCGTCCTGTACGCGATGTACGACGGCGGATACCGGCCCGAGAAGGGCTTCTACAAGTGCGCCCGCGTCGTCGGCGACGTGATGGGCAACTACCACCCGCACGGTGACAGCTCGATCTACGACGCGCTGGTCCGCCTCGCGCAGCCCTGGTCGATGCGCATGCCGCTCGTCGACTCCAACGGCAACTTCGGTTCGCCGGGCAACGACCCGGCGGCCGCCATGCGGTACACCGAGTGCAAGTTGATGCCGCAGTCCATGGAGATGGTCCGCGACATCGACGAGGAGACCGTCGACTTCACGGACAACTACGACGGCCGCTCCCAGGAGCCGACCGTCCTGCCGGCCCGCTTCCCGAACCTGCTGATCAACGGCTCCGCCGGTATCGCGGTCGGTATGGCCACCAACATCCCGCCGCACAACCTGCGCGAGGTCGCGGCCGGTGCCCAGTGGTACCTGGAGAACCCCGAGGCCTCCCACGAGGAGCTCCTGGACGCGCTGATCGAGCGCATCAAGGGCCCCGACTTCCCGAGCGGCGCCCTGGTCGTCGGCCGCAAGGGCATCGAGGAGGCGTACCGCACGGGCCGTGGCTCCATCACGATGCGCGCGGTCGTCGCGGTCGAGGAGATCCAGGCCCGCCAGTGCCTGGTGGTCACGGAGCTTCCGTACCAGGTCAACCCGGACAACCTCGCGCAGAAGATCGCCGACCTCGTGAAGGACGGCAAGGTCGGCGGCATCGCCGACGTCCGCGACGAGACCTCTTCGCGTACGGGCCAGCGCCTCGTGATCGTGCTCAAGCGCGACGCGGTCGCCAAGGTCGTCCTGAACAACCTCTACAAGCACACGGACCTGCAGACCAACTTCGGCGCCAACATGCTGGCCCTGGTCGACGGCGTTCCGCGCACCCTCTCCCTCGACGCGTTCATCCGCCACTGGGTGACGCACCAGATCGAGGTCATCGTCCGGCGCACCAAGTTCCGGCTGCGCAAGGCCGAGGAGCGCGCCCACATCCTGCGCGGCCTGCTCAAGGCCCTGGACGCCATCGACGAGGTCATCGCGCTGATCCGGCGCAGTGACACGGTCGATATCGCCCGTACGGGCCTGATGGAGCTGCTCTCCATCGACGAGATCCAGGCCAACGCCATCCTCGAGATGCAGCTGCGCCGGCTCGCCGCCCTGGAGCGCCAGAAGATCGTCGCCGAGCACGATGAACTGCAGGCGAAGATCAACGAGTACAACGCGATCCTCGCCTCGCCCGAGCGCCAGCGCCAGATCATCAGCGAGGAACTGGCCGCGATCGTCGAGAAGTTCGGCGACGACCGCCGCTCCGCCCTGGTGCCCTTCGACGGCGACATGTCCATGGAGGACCTGATCGCCGAGGACGACATCGTCGTCACGATCACCCGCGGCGGCTACATCAAGCGGACCAAGACCGAGGACTACCGCTCGCAGAAGCGCGGCGGCAAGGGCGTACGCGGGACGAAGCTCAAGGAAGACGACATCGTCGACCACTTCTTCGTCTCCACCACGCACCACTGGCTGCTGTTCTTCACCAACAAGGGCCGGGTGTACCGGGCGAAGGCGTACGAACTGCCCGATGCGGGCCGTGACGCGCGTGGTCAGCACGTGGCAAATCTTCTGGCCTTCCAGCCGGACGAGCAGATCGCCGAGATCCTGGCGATCCGGGACTACGACGCGGCCCCCTACCTGGTCCTCGCGACCAAGTCGGGCCTGGTCAAGAAGACCTCGCTCAAGGACTACGACTCGCCTCGTTCGGGTGGTGTCATCGCCATCAACTTGCGTGAGACGGACGACGGTTCGGACGACGAGCTGATCGGCGCCGAGCTGATCTCCGCTGAGGACGATCTGCTGCTCATCAGCAAGAAGGCCCAGTCGATCAGGTTCACCGCAACGGACGATGCGCTGCGTCCGATGGGCCGCGCGACCTCGGGCGTCAAGGGAATGAGCTTCCGCGAAGGCGATGAACTCCTCTCGATGAATGTCGTCCGGCCCGGTACGTTCGTGTTCACCGCAACCGATGGTGGGTACGCGAAGCGGACCGCCGTCGACGAGTACCGCGTCCAGGGTCGCGGCGGCCTGGGTATCAAGGCCGCCAAGATCGTCGAGGACCGCGGCTCGCTCGTCGGCGCGCTGGTGGTCGAGGAGCTCGATGAGATCCTCGCCATCACCCTGGGCGGCGGTGTGATTCGTACGCGAGTCAACGAGGTCAGGGAGACGGGCCGTGACACCATGGGCGTCCAACTGATCAACCTGGGCAAGCGCGATGCCGTGGTCGGTATCGCTCGTAACGCCGAGGCCGGGCGCGAGGCGGAGGAAGTCGACGGAGCCGACGAAGAGTCGGCTGAGTCGGTCGAGTCGGCCGAGGGTGAGACGGCCGCAGGCGCGGACGAGGGCACGGCGCCCGAGACCGAGTAGCGCGAGGAGTGCAGGACGTGAGTGGAGCCACGGGCGCCGGAAAGAACGGACCCGGACCGGAAGGCGGCCGTGGCCCCGCCGAGTCTGAGCACGCAGCGCAGGGGGGAACTGTGACGGATACGCGAGGTCCGGGGGCCTACGCCTCCGAAGCAGGGGCTCAGGCCGAGTACGCCGCCGGGCCCCTGCCCGGTGAGCGTCAGCCGAACGGGCCGGCCGGTCCCTATCACCCGCCGCAGGCCTACCCGGCGCCTCCCGAGGGTGCCGTACGCCGGGCGCGGACCGGCGCGCGTACGACGCCGCGCACGCGCAAGGCGCGGCTGCGGGTCGCGAAGGCCGATCCGTGGTCGGTCATGAAGGTCAGCTTCCTGCTCTCCATCGCCCTGGGCATCTGCACGATCGTCGCCGCGGCCGTCCTGTGGATGGTCATGGACGCCATGGGCGTCTTCTCCACGGTCGGCGGGACGATCTCGGAGGCCACGGGGTCCAACGAGTCGAATGGCTTCGATCTTCAGGCGTTTCTTTCGCTGCCGCGGGTCCTGATGTTCACCTCGATCATCGCGGTGATCGATGTGGTCCTCGCCACGGCGCTTGCCACGCTCGGAGCGTTCATCTACAACCTCTCCGCCGGTTTCGTGGGCGGTATCGAGCTCACGCTCGCGGAGGACGAGTAGCCGCTGCCGGCCTGGCCGGCCGGGGGTTCGGGGGGTGTCTCCCGGGTGGTCCCGGTATCGATTTTGGGACTGGGCGCGTCGTGCGCTAATCTTCAGAGGTCAGCGCGCGGGACACACCCCCGCAAAGCGCGGCGGGGCTATAGCTCAGTTGGTTAGAGCGCATCCCTGATAAGGATGAGGCCACAGGTTCAAATCCTGTTAGCCCCACATGCAGAAAGACCCCCAGGCGATCATGCTTGGGGGTCTTTGCCATCTACGGCCGGCATCAGTCGCCATCTGGAACTGTGATGCTTTGTGGCGGTGATCGCTCGTGTTCTCAGCCGGAGACACCGTGGTGCTTGAGGCGATCCTGTTGATCAGGGTCGTCGCAGTCGGTCTGGGCGGGGACATGCTCGCCACGGGCTTCGAGGTCGGACTCGGCGCGCGGGACGTCCTACGACATCGTTCCTGAGGAAGCCTGGCGGCACTGGTAGGGCGGTCCAGGTGGAGGCCCTCGCTACAGCAGAAGTTGAGGAGCGATGAGGTCGCTGGCAGTCGCGTGGACGCTGAGCCGTCACGGCTGGGCCTTCTGCAAGGTGTCAGACTGTCAGGGCGAGGCTGAGGCCTTCGCGTCGTACGTCACCGATGCACCCGAGGACTTCCTCCGTGGCATCGCCGGACTGGTGCCGGCGGAAACGGAGGCGCGCGTCGAGTTTCAAGGTGAGCCGACGGTCTTTCGCTGGTTCTTCCAGCGCAACGCGTCAAGACGTGACCAGGTAGCGCATGACCTCGGCGAGGCCGGCTACCAGGAGCAGTGGGGGCGTCCCTTCCCTCGCAATGAGCTCGAAGGGCTCCGCACCGCTTGGCGCAACGCTCTGGTGAGCGGAAGCTGACACAGCGGGTTCAGTCGTCCAGGCCCTGCTTCTCCCTTGGCGCGATCTCTGCCTAAGCGTCGTCGATGTCGCGTTGGTGCTCGGTGCTTGGTGCTTGGTGCTTGGTGCTCGGGCTTCGTGTCGCTCCGCGCTCTTGAGCTCGCGCGCGGCGACGAAGGCCAGGGCCGGAAGAGTCACGAGGGCGAAGGTCACCCACGGTCCGACCAGTTCTTCTCAGACGATCAATGGGCCACTGAACAGGATCCACGCCGGCCCGAGGGCCAGGGGCTCGTTCTGCTCAGCCATCCTCTTCAGGCTTCTCATGGGGAAGCGACTCGCTCCCCATCTCTCGCTGTCAGGCCCCGCAGTTCCGGCTGACATCAAGGGCTGACATCAAGGGGTTCAGCGGCGGCGATTCGAGGCGGTCAGGGTCGGACCCTGTTGACTCTCGGCGTTGCCGCGCTTCAGTCATTGCTGTGGTGCTGCAGGTGGCCGGCGGCCGAGTTCGTCTCGTACGTGCCGACCGCGGTCTCCTCGTTCAGCAGGTGGGGCTCACGGGTGTCGGCCCGGTGGCGGGCTTCGGCGCGGGGGATCTTGAAGCTGCGGGACGAGGGCGAGCTGCCGTGTGCTTCGGCGCGGATGCGCTGCTTCATCGTCGGCGGTAGGGACAGGTCGTACGGCCGCGCGGCGAGCGGGGCCGGCACGGAGTGTGCGGCCGGGGTGCTCGTCGCCGGGTTGCCGGCGTCGGTCTGCTGCGGTACGGCCGCGGCGGCCTGGGTGGTGATGAGCCCCAGTGAGGCGAAGAACGCGAGAAGCGCGCTGACGAGCGCGGACCACAGACGCGTGGCCTTGGTGGCAGTCATGATCTTTCCCTTTCGGATCGGTCGTGCGAGCGGTCGTCCGTCCCCGTTTGGGTCGGACGATTTGCGTACTTTCCTCATGATGTGTACGCAGGACTTGGAGTGGGGGAGCTGCCGCCGTGATTCGCCGATCTTCAGATGAACACCACCCGTTCGGACCCGCGCGGGGCCCTTTTCGCCCCTGAGGGCGCGGTTTTATCCCTGCGAGGGGTGAAAGCGGCGAACGTCACAGAGTGGCGAGGGGTGTCCGCAGCGCCTTCCGCAGCGCTCTTTCGCAGGTCGACTGCGGTGCGGCGGGCGGCAGTTGGGTGCGCCATGAGGGCGTCGGGCGGCCATCCCCGGTGTGTATAGTCGGGCGCCAGAAGGTCCCCTACGTCAAGGAAAGACGAGGTAGCGCGGTGAAGAAGCTTCTCCTGGTCGCACTGGCCGCCATCGGCGGGCTCCTCGTGTACCGCCAGATCCAGGCGGATCGCGCCGAGCAGGATCTGTGGACGGAGGCGACTGACTCCGTGCCCACCGGTTCGTGAGCCATATACGTCTCTTTGCACTTGCCCCGGTCGCAGCTTGCGGCCGGGGCTTTGTGTTGCGTGAAGTGCAGTTGCGTGCTCAGTGTGACTACGAGCCGTTCTCTCGTGGTCACTGACTGTCCCTTTTGTTCGCTTGCGTGAATCTTTCGGTTGCGCATGTGAACGGGCCGGGTGTAGGGCCGATCTGCCGGCGGTGCTTCGGCATGCGCTGACAGTGCCGTGGGCGTCGCGGCAGGATGAGACCGGCCCGGGCGAAGACGAGGAGCACGGTGACGATGCGGCGTGGCAGCAGGCGTACGGCGGTGGTGGCGGTGGCCTTGGGCGCCGCGGTGGTGCTGCACACGCAGACGGCAGCCGCGGAGCCCTATCCGTACGACTTCCCGGACGGGACGCGGAACGTCGAGGGCGCGAGCGGGCCGGGCGGGGCTCCGGCGCTGGCCGCCGACGAGACGTATCGCAGCACCATTGCTCCCGGGCAGAAGCTGCACTACCGCGTCGAGCTCGATGCCGGCTCGGCCGCGTATGTCTCGGCGGTGGCGCTGCCCCGGCTCGACGACCGGGTGGCCTTCGGGGACGGCCTCGACGTGTGGCTCGAGAACGCGGACGGCGGGCGGTGCGGGTCCGACTCCAGTGGGTTCGGGTCCGCCGACTATCCGCGGCCGCTGGTGGCCTCTGTGGAGCGGCTGGTCGAGCAGGGCAGTACGCGGTGCCAGGGGGCCGGGACGTACACCGTGGTCGTCGAGCGCGCGGAGGGTGGCAGGGCGGCCTCGCGCGAGTCCTGGGACCTGGAGCTGGACTTCGTCAACGAGCCCGGGCTGAAGGGCGCGTCACCGAGCGCCACGCCTTCGGCCGCCGCTCCGGGGGCCGGTTCGCTGCCGGAGGGGACGGCGAAGGAGCGCCAGGGCGGTACGAGCTTCCATGACGCGGCCGCCATCGGGGCGGGTGTGTGGCGGGGGCGGGTCGAGCCCGGGCGGACGCTCTTCTACAAGGTGCCCGTCGACTGGGGGCAGCGGCTCGCGGCCGAAGCGGAGCTCACCGGGACGGGCGGCAAGGGGGCGGTCGGGGCGGCGCTGCGGCTCGGGCTGCACAATCCCGCCCGGGCGGAAGTGACCGCCGAGCAGCCCACTTTGAGCGGTACGGGGGTCACGGCCGCGCTCGAGGGCGTGCCGGCGGTGGCGTACGAGAACCGGCTTGCGTCCGCTCCCAAGGTCAAGGGGATGCGTTTCGCCGGGGCGTACTACCTGCAGGTGACGCTGAGTCCGGAGCTTGCGGAGAAGTACGGGGACAAGGCGCTGGATGTGACGCTGCGGGTCGGCGTGGAAGGGGCGGCCTCGGACGGGCCGCCGTACGCCGGTGATCCGGGGATCTTCCAGGTCGAGGGCCGGGACGGGCAGGCCGGAGGCGTCGGGCAGGGCACCGGGCGGGACGGCGGGATGCAGGCCGTGGCCGCGGTGGGGATCGGTCTGGGGACGGCGCTGGTGCTGTGGCTGGCGGTGTGGGCTGTGGTGGGGCGGCGGCGGACCGAGGGGTGACCTTCCTGGGTGCCTGTCGGAGACGGCCCTTTGGCTGCCCGTCAGTGCCTGGCCCCTTGCGTGCCTGTCAGCGCCCGGACCCTTGGCTGCCTGTCAGATCTGGCTCAGGGCCCAGAAGCCGACCGCGAAGCAGAGCGCCGCGAGGAGGAGGACCGGGACGGCGACCTTGGCGGGGGGACCGCCGCGTGCGCGTCTGTGGGCCGGCGGTGCGGCGTGAACAGGTCGGCCCTGGGCGGGTGTCGGGGGAGCCTGGGCCGGGATGCCGGGGGTCTGGAGGGTGTACGGGCGGGTGGGGGTGTGGTCCGCGAACGCTGCCGGCGAGGGCGCTGAGGTGGGGGCGGAAGCCGGAGCGGGAGCAGGTGCCGCGGACGGGGGTGGTGGCGTGGGTGCGGCGGCGGGTGGTGGCGCCGACGGGGGCGTAAAGGAGGAGGGCGGCGCCGCGGACGGGGGCGCATAGGCGGAGGAGAGCGCGGTCGACGCAGGCGTACCGGCCGTTGCGGTGGGGGCGTCGGGGGAGGCCGTGGGGACGCGGATCGGGCCGTCGGGGCCGAAGGCCTCCGGGAGCGGGCCCAGTTGGTCGAAGACCTCGATGAGCTCGTCGTCCACGCCCGGTTCCGGAAGGAGCAGGACGGCTTCCGCGAGAGCCTTGCGCGCGCCTGTCGCGCTGCGGAAACGGGCGTGGGGTTCCGGCTGGAGGAGGCCCGTGAGGACCTGCCACAGGGGCTCGGGGATCGTACGGGGGGCGTGCGGGGTGCCATGGGCGCGGAAGAGCTCCGTCAGCGCCTGGGCGTCCGGTTTCGCGCCCTCCAGGAGATAGAGGGCGACCAGGCCCGTCGCGAACAGGTCGGCCGGGAAGTCCGGTTCGTCGTACGCGCTCTGCTCGGGTGCGATGTACCCCGGCGTCCCCACGACCAGATCGGTCGCGGTCAGCCGGGGGTCGCCCTTGCGCATGGCGATGCCGAAGTCGGAGAGCCGCAGATGCGGCCGCCTCGTTCCGGTGGCCTCGAGCAGGATGTTGGCGGGCTTGATGTCGCGGTGCACGACGCCTTCCGCGTGCACCGCCGAGAGCCCGGAAAGCAGTTGATCGAGCAGCTGCGCCACGAAGCGCGGCGGCAGCGGCCCGTAGTCCCCGATGAGATGGGCGAGTGAGCCGCCGCCGACCAGGTCCATCGTGAACAGGACCTTGTCGTCGTCGGCGGCCCAGCTCGCCGGGGCCAGAACGTGCGGGTGATCGATGCGCAGAGCCTGCTCGCGTACGAAACGGAGCAGGCTGTGCGCATCGCTCTGCAGCAGGACCTTGGCTGCGACATAGCGGCGTCTGCGGTGATCCCAGGCACGCCAGACGGCACCGACGCCACCGCGTCCGATCGGGTCGACCAGTTCGTACCGGCCGGCGAAGACCTCACCCATGACCGTGCTGCACTCCCCGTCCAGCCCCTGCGGGCTGCTCGGCTGCCGGCTGCCGGTTCAGGACCTCTCCCCGTGTGGACCTGAACCGTTCGATCGAGCCCTGCTGTCGCGTCGCGGCTGTCAGCCCTGATGCGACTCGTAGTGCGTCACCGCGTCGGCGGTGCGCCCCGCGCCGTAGACCCGCAGGAACTCTGCCAGTTCCGGGTGGGTCGGGGCGAGTGCGTCGGCCGCCTCGATGATCTCCCCCGCGGACGAGACGGAACGCAGCAGCGACTGGATCTCGCGGACCACGCGCTTGACGGTCGGCGCCCCCACGCCGACCCCCCGCGCCTGAGCGGTCGTGGTGAGCACCGCACCGCCCTGGTTCTTCTTGATCTCCTCCATGCGCTCGGCCGCCTCGGAGGCACTCACGCTGCCGTCCGCGACCTGGCCCGACAGATCCTGGAGCAGCTGTACGCGCTGCACCACGGCCGGGTTGCCGATCTTCGCCCGCTGACCGCTCATCAACTGCGACAGCATCGGCGCCGACAGGCCGAGTACCGCCGCGAGCCGGGCCTGGTTCAGGCCCAGGTCCTCTATGAGTCGACGGAAGAGCGCCCCCAACGGCTCTCCGTACCAACTGCGCTGGAGCTCTCTGGCTCTCGCAGTGGCTTCCTGCTGCTCCGCATCCACGATGCGTCCTCCCCTTCGCTGGTGCGAACCTCGCGGTGCATCTTACGGAGAGTGGTCGCATAGGGGGAGCCCCAATCCTTTTGCGGGATCCGGGGGGTGACCCGGTACTCTTGTCTCCGACGCACGCGCGGGAAGGATTCTTCCGCGGCGCTTCCCGTCCCGGGGCCTTAGCTCAGCTGGTAGAGCGCTGCCTTTGCAAGGCAGATGTCAGGGGTTCGACTCCCCTAGGCTCCACAGACAAGACCCCGCCTGACCTGCGTATACGCGGTCGGGCGGGGTCTTTTTCGCTACGTGGCCGGGGGCTTTTCGCCACACGGCCGGGCGCTTTTCGCTACGCGTCCAGGGCTTACGCCGCAGGATCGTCGGCCATCGTCATACGGGCCACGTGCAGCGCCAGGTAGGAGACCTCGTCCTCGCTGAGCTGCTGGCCGAGCCGCAGTTCGACGATGGTGGCCAGCTGTTGTGCGGTGTGGGTGGCGTCCGGGTAGTGCTGGCGGATGCCCTTGCCGATGGTGGACTCGTGGCCCTTGAGCTGCCGGTGCTGCTGGATCCGTACGAAGAGATAGCGCACGTGCGTGATGAACCGTGCCGCGTTCATGGACTGCTGCGATACGTCGAGTCCGTACCGCTCCCCCACGACGGCGAGCATCTGCTGGATGACACCGGTCATCGTGTACGTGAAGGACAGATCGCCCGAGGCGAAGCCGGCGTTGACCAGATGGAGCGCGAGCGCGGTCGCCTCGGAGGGCTCGAGCTTGGGGTCCACGCGCTCGTTGATGGCCGCGAGCAGCCGCTCCGCCTGGGCGTACTCGGTGGCGTACAGCGTCTGGGTCTCGGCGCGCAGCGGGTACTCGATGACGATGCCCCGTGCGGCCCGGTCGAGGGCCCCGGCGACATGGTCGGCCACGGCGATCGCGAGCGTGGGGCGGGTGGACTCGCGGCCCTCGATACCGGCCTCGCCGAGGGCGATCACGACGGCCCGCAGGACCTCTTCGTCGATCAGGGCCAGGGTCTCGGCCACATGGTCGGGATCGCGGCCGTCGGCCGGCACGAAGACGCGCACGATCAGGGAGGGGTCGATGACCGCGCCCTGGCGGGAGTTGAAGCCGATGCCGCGCCCGGTGACGATGACCTCCTGGCCCTTGTCGTCGCGCGCGAGGACCACGTTGTTGTTGAGGACACGCAGCGTCTTCATCGCCGGCCCTCCTTCCCGTCCGCGATCCGGCTCTGTCCGATGATCTCGTACTTTCCAGTGATCTCTTACCGTTTGCCCGGCTGTGCCTCATCCTCTCCGACACGGCGCACGCACGCGTCCACGAGGGGAAGCGTGCGTGGGCCGGGCCGGTGGCGGGGCATTACCGCCCCCCGGGCACCACAGGCGCGCCGACGGGGGCCGCCCGCCCCGCGACGTCCTGCCCGGTGTGCGGCTCGACCGAGGTCAGGTCCGCGGTGTTGGTGACGGTCATGAGGGTCACGGTCGGGTGCTTCGCGGCCCGTACGGCGTCCAGGTCGACCTCGACGAGCAGGTCGCCGGCCGAGACCTGCTGACCCGACTCGACGCGGACGTTGAAGCCCTCACCCTTCATCTGCACGGTGTCGATGCCGACGTGCACGAGCACCTCGACGCCGTCCGTGGTGCGGATGCCGAACGCGTGTCCGGTCTCCGTGGTGGTGACCAGCTCGCCGTCGACCGGGGCGACGATGTGACCGTCGGCCGGCTCGATGCCCACGCCCTCGCCGAGCGCGCGGGAGGCGAAGACCGGGTCCTTGACGTCGTCGAGGCTGACCACGTGGCCCGCGACGGGCGCCGTGAGTTCGATGCCCGTACCGGTGGAAGCGGCGGCAGTGGCGGAACCACCGGCCGCGGACGCGGACTTCGTGGCGGCACCGACGCCGGCGAGCTCGCGCTCCTCGACCTGCGCGGTCTGGGCCTGGACGCCCTCGGCCGGGGTGCCGGCCGCGGCCGCCTCGGCGGCGTCACGCTCGGCGTTGGCCTGGGCGCGGTCCTCCTTGGTGCGGAAGTCCGAGAAGTAGACGAGCGCCATCGAGGTGAAGAAGGCCGCCGCGATCGCGATGACGTACGTGACCATCGGGTCGAAGACCGGGATGGTCAGCAGCGAGGTGAAGGCGAAGGCATCGGTGTCCACGCCGCCCATGACGCCGACGATGATGCCGCCCACGAGGCAGCCCACGAGCATGCGCGGGTAGATCCGCTTGAAGCGCAGGTGGATGCCGTACAGGGAGGGCTCGGAGATACCGCCGAACAGACCCGCGGCGAGCGCGCCGGTGGCGGTCTGGCGCATCTCCTTCTCACGGTGGCGGACCGACAGGAGCAGCACACCGGCGGTGGCGCCGAAGCAGGCGAAGTTCCATGCGCCCATGGGGCCCTGGATGAAGTCGTAGCCGAGGACGCTGATGTTCTGCAGCATCAGCGCGTTGAGCGGCCAGTGCAGACCCAGCGGCACCAGGAACGGGTAGATCAGCGGGATCATGATCGCGAAGACGATCGGGGCGTTGTTGTTCATCCAGGACAGGCCCTCACCGAGGCCGTTGCCGGCCCAGACGCCCAGCGGGCCGATGAGGAAGGCGGTGACCGGGATCATGATCAGCATGCTGAAGAACGGCACGAAGACCATGTGGACGTTCTCGGGGAAGACGCGCTGCAGGGCCTTGTAGACCAGGGCGAGCAGGGCGACCATCAGCAGCGGTACGAAGACCTGGCCGCCGTAGTCGTTCAACTGCATCGGCAGGCCGAAGACCTTCGCCACGCACTCCTGGGTGCCCAGGGTGTCGTTGACGGTGCAGGTGATGCCGGGGATCCCGGAGTCCTTGTTGAGCATGCCCGTGAAGTTCGGGGTCATCACCGCCGCCATCACGGCGGCGCCCACCCACGGGTCGATCCGCAGCTTCTTGGCCGCGTTGTACGCGACCATGATCGGCAGGAAGTAGAGCACCGAGCGCCACATGGCGTCGACGAACACCCAGGTCGCGGACTTGTCCTCGGCACGGAAGTCGACGTACCCAAGGGCGTCGAGGACCGAGGCGATCGCGATGATCAGCGAGGAGCCGAGCAGCACACCCATGAGCGGGCGGAACGAGTCCGAGAGGTACTCGAAGAAGTTGTCGACCCAGGCGAACTTGCCGCGGCTCTTGGCCCGCATCTCGGCCTTGACGTCGGCGTCCGACTTCGGCTTGGCCGTGCCGCCCTTGCTCATCGACGGCAGGTTCATGATCTCGGAGTAGACGCGCGAGACGGCGCCGCCGATCACGATCTGGAAGCGGTCGCCCGACTGCGGCACCGTGCCCATGACGCCCTGGAGGGAGTCGAGCGCGGCCTGGTCGACCTTCGCTCCGTCATGGAGCTGGAAGCGCAGCCGCGTCGCACAGTGCGTGAGGCTCTCGATGTTCTCGGCGCCGCCGACACCGCGGAGAATGCTCTCCGCCAGCGTCCCGGGCCCCGCCTTGGGTGTGCTCATGATGCGTCCTTGCACCTTGCTGCTTGGTTTTGGGCAACAAAAAAGGCCCGGGTCGCGCACGCGGCGCTACCCAGGCCTTGCCTCTCCTCAAGCGGTCCGCCTCCGTGGCATCGCGCGGGGCGATGACGGTGGACGTCCTCGGAGAGTAACAATCCTGTGATCGAGATCGATCGAGATCACGTTAACCCGCGCGCCACCCATGTTTCACGTGAAACGGGCGTGAGGTGAAGCACACATAAAGGGGCGGGAGGCCCAGCCGGCCTCCCGCCCCTCGACGTTCGCGTCGTCCTCAGGCCCGGTCATCCGGGCGCTGCGGAGACCAGTTCCCGTCGTCCGCCTCGGCCTCGGCCTGCTTGGCCTGGACCTCGGGGTCGAGGAGCGCCTGCCCGCTGCCGTCCACCGACGTCAGCGTCGTCGAACCGGTGTCCGCGACCTCGGTCGGAGCGGGCGGCTCGACCAGCCAGTCCGGGTTGGCCTGCTTGTCCCACCACTTCCAGGCGGCAAGTGCGGACAGGCCGATCGCGCCCACCACGGCGAGCCGCTTCATGAAACGGCCGGCAGAGGCCCGGCGCTCATGGCGGCGCACCAGACGCTGGATCTCCTGGGACGAGACCTGGCCGCGCAGGGCGGCGACGGCCGCGGTACTGCGGTCGACCGCGGCGTCCTTGACCGGCCCTGCGGCCGCGACAGCCTGCTCGACCTTCGGCCGGGTGTACTCGGCGGCCTGGCGGGCTGCCCGGCGGGTGCGCTCGGCGGCCTCCTGGGCGGCGGAGTCCACCTTCGGCGGGACATGGGCGCGCGCCTGCTTCAGACGCGGCGCGACATGGGAGCCGTACTGGGTGCGCGCGGTGTCGGCGGTCAGGTGTGCGGCGTCGGAGACCACGGGCGCGAGCCGTACGCGAGCCTCGTGCGCGTAGTGCGCGGCCCGGTCCTTCGCCGTGCCGGCGTAGGGCGCCACCGCTTCCGCGGCGTGCCGCACAGTCTCCTTCGCCGAGCTGGCCGCGGCACGCGCGCTGTTCTTGCGGGTCACGGGATCCTCCTCCTCGGTGGCGTACGGTATTTCACCTTTCCACCCTTTCAGGGATCATGCCTGTCGGCTGGCGCCCCGGCATGTGCGGGCGGGCATCCGGGTCACGGCCCAGGTGCCCGCGCAGAATCCGGGTGCCCATAAAGAAACAAGCGAATCAGGCGCCGAGCAGATCCACGGGTATCGGGTGATCTTCGGGCATTGCGGTGCAAGGGGAGCTTGCGGCAGACAATGCCACGGATCGGCGCGATGCGCGCCCTTCCGGCGAGGACTCGTGCAGGGATCGGCCAGGACTTGTCGCGTTCCCCTCCCCTGAGCCCCCTGCGTGCGAGGATTCTGGGCGTTGGACGCGACAACGGAAGGCACATCGTGGCTGAGCAGCTGTACGCCACCCTCAGGACCAACCAGGGCGAGATCGAGATCCGGCTGATGCCGTTCCACGCGCCCAAGACGGTCCGCAACTTCGTCGAGCTCGCCACGGGCGAGCGGGAGTGGACCCACCCGGCCACCGGCACCAAGTCCACGGACAAGCTGTACGACGGCACGTCCTTCCACCGCGTGATCAGCGGCTTCATGATCCAGGGCGGCGACCCGCTCGGGAACGGCACCGGCGGCCCGGGCTACGAGTTCGCCGACGAGTTCCACCCCGAGCTGCGCTTCGACCGCCCGTATCTGCTGGCCATGGCGAACGCGGGGCCGGGCACCAACGGCTCGCAGTTCTTCATCACGCTCGCCCCGACGACATGGCTGAATCGCAAGCACACCATCTTCGGCGAGGTCGTCGACGGGCCCAGCCGCAAGGTGGTCGACGCCATCGCGGCCACGCCCATCAACCCGGCGACACACCGTCCGGTCAGCGATGTACTCATCGAGTCCGTCGTCGTAGAGAAGCGCTGAGGGAACCATTTCGCCCCGCCCATCCGTAAGGATGAGCGGGGCGGTGTCGTTGCTTCCCATGCCTTCGTACGGAGATTGAGGGGACCCCATGGACCAGGTGCCAGGCAGCCCGCAGCAACCCCAGGGCGCCTCAGGCCTGCCCGGCTGCTACCGGCATCCGGACCGGGAGACGGGGATCAGCTGCACCCGGTGCGAGCGGCCGATCTGTCCTGAGTGCATGATCAGTGCGTCGGTCGGGTTCCAGTGCCCCAACTGTGTGCGGGAGGGGTCGGGGACGGGGCACGCGCCCACCGCCAACCAGCCGCGGACCATCACCGGCGGCACGGTCGCGGCGGACCAGAACCTGGTGACCAAGATCCTCATCGGGATCAATGCGGCGGTGTTCATCGCGGTCCTGGCGATGGGCGACGAACTCGTCGACAAACTGGATCTGATCGGCCGTGCGCTGAACCAGAACCTCGAGATCGTCGGCGTCGCCGAGGGCCAGTGGTACCGGCTCTTCACCGCGATGTTCCTGCACCAGGAGATCTGGCACTTCGGCTTCAACATGCTCGGCCTGTGGTGGCTCGGCCAACCCCTGGAAGCCGCGCTGGGACGGGCCCGCTTCATCGCGCTCTATCTGGTCTCGGGCCTCGCCGGCAGCGCGCTCACCTACATGGTCGCCGCCCCCAACCAGCCCTCGCTCGGCGCCTCCGGTGCCATCTTCGGCCTCATGGGTGCCACCGCGGTCCTGATGCGACGCCTCAGGTACGACATGCGGCCTGTGATCATCCTGCTCGCGATCAACATGCTGTTCACCTTCACCATGAACGGCATCGCCTGGGAAGCCCACGTCGGCGGCCTCGTCGCCGGTGCCCTCGTCGCGTACGGAATGGTCCACGCACCCCGCGAACGCCGCGCCCTCATCCAGTGGGGCACCTGCGCTCTGGTCCTGCTGATCACCGTGGCCGTCATCCTGATCCGGACCTCCGAGCTCACCTGAGCGCGCAATTATCCACAGCGAGTGCCGGATCTTGTGCATTACGTGGGGAACGTACGTGCCCCTTGTCGCTGACCTGGGTTTGCCCAGCAAGGGCAAGGTGTGTACGTGCCCGCGAATGGCCCACGCGCAGTCGTACCGGCGTCAACCTCGGAAGAGTTATCCACAGATCTGCTGAGTAGTGTGCTTACTTATCCAGAGCTGTGGATCAGCCTGTGGATAACTCTCTGGAGGGCTAGGGGCAGGGCTTGCGCTAACGCAGTTCCTTGGGCGGTGTCCGCCGCGAGTCCACCTTCTCGACGCGCTCCAGCTCGCCCCACACGATGTACCGGTACTTCGACGTGTAGACCGGCGTGCAGGTCGTGAGCGTGATGTAGCGGCCGGGCTTCTTCACGCCCGACGCCTTCGGGACCGCGTTCAGGACGTCCACGTCGTACTTCGAGGTCTCGGGGAGCGTCTTGTAGACCTTGTAGATGTACCAGCGGTCCTTCGACTCGAAGACGATCGCGTCGCCGTTGTCGAGCTTGTCGATGTGGTGGAACTTGGCGCCGTGCCCGTCCCGGTGCGCGGCCAGCGTGAAGTTGCCGTTCTCGGCCTCGGGGAGCGCGGACTTGACCGGGTCCGTGTAGTACCCGGCGACACCGTTGTTGAGCGTTTTGAGGTCGGTGCCCTTCTTGACCAGGATCTCGCCGTTCTTCATCGCCGGTACGTGCAGGAAGCCGATGCCGCCCTTGGTGTCCCGGGCGCCGGGGCCGCCGTCATCGCGGCCGGCCCAGTCGTTGCGTACGGCGTCGCCCTGCTTCTGGGCCTCGCGGTCGGCGAGCACGTTCGTCCACCACAGCGAGTAGACGACGAACAGGCCGAGCACCAGGCCCGCGGTGATGAGGAGTTCACCGAAGACCATGACCGCCGTGGCGATGGGTCCGCGGCCGCGGCGGGCCCGTGCGGGAGCCGAGCGCTGCGTCTGCTCCCCCTGGTCGGTGGCTACCACTGTCTCCCTGCCCCGTCGTCCCGCGCGCCTGGGGCGCCGGGTCTGCTGTGTGCCGTACGGCCGTACGCGATCTGCCGTATGAGATGTGCGGTCTATTCAACCAGCGCGCTGGGCTTGCCCTTGTCGCGAGGCCGTTCCTCGGCCAGCTGTCCCCAGACGATCATGCGATACGTGCTGGTGAACTCCGGCGTACACGTGGTCAGCGTGATGTACCGGCCCGGCTTGGTGAAACCCGAACCCTTGGGGACCGGGTTCAGGACCGAGACGTTGTCGGGCGTCGTCTGCGGCAGGATGCTCGCCATCTTGTAGACGTAGTACGTGTTCTGCGTCTCGACCACGATCGGGTCGCCCGGCTCGAGCTTGTTGATGTAGCGGAACGGTTCGCCGTGGGTGTTGCGGTGGCCGGCCACCGCGAAGTTGCCCTTCTTGTCCTCGGGCATCGCGGTCTTGATGCTCTCCTCGCCGTAGTGCCCGACCATGCCGCGGTCGAGCACCTTGGGCTTGCTGATGCCCTCGGCGATGGGCACGACCACGTCGAGCTTGGGGATGTGCATGAGGGCGAAGCCCTGGCCGGGCTCGAAGGCACCGGGCTTGCCCTTGCCGTTCGCCCAGTTCTGCTCGATCTTGTCGCGCTCCGCGCCCGCCTGCTGTCCGGCGAGGATGTTCGTCCACCACAGCTGGTACGTGACGAACAGCAGCATCAGGACGCCGATGGTGATGAACACTTCGCCGAGCGCGCGGCTGGCGAGCACCGCGGGACTCGGCCGCTTGGCGCGTTCGGCGCGGCGGGCCTCCAGGCGCGAGAGGCCCGGCACTTGGCGCTTGAGGGCCGCCCGCCGGGTGTCGGAGGCGCGCAGACCGACGGTCTCGTCGTCGCGGGGGCGTTCGGTGTCCGCGGCGGTGTGCCTCGGGCGCGAGCCGTCCGCGGCGGGCCGGCGCAGCCCGACCGTCTCGCCGGACACGGGCGGCGGCGCGGTGGCGCCCAGGCTCACGGTCTCGCCGGAGACGGCCGGCATCGACGGCGTGCGGTCGTACATCGCCTCGTAGGCGGCGGCGTCCACGGGCGGCCGGTGGGCGGCGGCCTGGGATATCGGGTCCTGGTACGTGGGCGGCTGAGTGTCGTACGCGGGGTTCTGTGTGCCGCCGTACGCCTGGGAGTTGTCGTACCGGCTGTCGTACCCGGGGCCGTAAGCGGAACCGTGCGCGGAGCCGTACGAAGAGCCGTCCGCCGAGGAGCCGTACGCCGCCCCCTCCGCGTACCCCGTCCCGTACGACGTGGGACCCGGCCCTTGCTCCCCGTACCAGTCCCGCTGGTGCCCCTGCGGGTCGTACCACTCCTCCTGCGGCTGGGCGGCGGGTGCCTCGGGCTGGGGAGCGGCCGTGCGGAACCAGGGCGAAGGGTGCCGGCCCGGCAGCGGATCGTTCAGCGGATCGTCGAGCCCGTCGACCGCGGCCTCGAACGAGGCACGGTCCCCGTACGCATCGTCATGCGGGGAACCGCCCTGTTCGGGGCGCGTGGAGGTCACGCCGAGGCCCTGCCCACGACGGGTGCGAGGCCTTCCGAGCGGGCCACCGCCTCCGTGTCGCCGCACTGCACCAGCCAGTTGGCGAGCATGCGGTGGCCGTGCTCGGTCAGCACGGACTCGGGGTGGAACTGCACGCCCTCGACCGGAAGTTCGCGGTGGCGCAGGCCCATGATGATGCCGTCCTCGGTGCGCGCGGTGATCTCGAGCTCGGCCGGGAAGGCGGCCGGCTCGGCGGCGAGCGAGTGGTAGCGGGTGGCGGTGAACGGCGAGGGCAGCCCGGCGAAGACACCGGCGCCCTCATGCCGTACGAGCGAGGTCTTGCCGTGCAGGAGCTCCGGCGCGCGGTCCACGACGCCGCCGTACGCGACGGCCATGGACTGCATGCCGAGGCAGACGCCGAAGACCGGAATCCCGGTCGCGGCGCAGTGCTTGACCATCTCGATGCAGACACCGGCCTGTTCGGGCGCACCGGGGCCGGGCGACAGGAGCACACCGTCGAAGTTGTCCTGGGCGTGTGCCGTGGACACCTCGTCGTTGCGCACGACCTCGCATTCGGCGCCCAGCTGGTACAGGTACTGGACGATGTTGAAGACGAAGCTGTCGTAGTTGTCGACGACGAGGACGCGAGTGGTGCGCGAGGTCACAAGGCCACCGGCCCCACCGGAGCCACGGCCCCCATGCCTTCGTCGACCGTCACGTCATTGAACGGAAGCAGCGGCTCCGCCCACGGGAAGACGTACTGGAAGAGCAGGTAGACCACGCCGAGCACCAGCACGAGCGAGAGGAGTGCCTTCAGCCAGGCATTGCCCGGCAGCTGCCGCCAGATCCAGCCGTACATGCTGTCCCTTCCGTAGACGTACGCCCGTCCCTTCCGTTGACGTACGCCACCAGCCTAACGGCGCAGCGCCTCGGGTTTCCCGGCGTCCACAGGCTGAGTGGAATCAAGATGCGCCCAGACGATCAGCCGGTGGCTGTGCCCCCACTCCGGTTCACAGGTCGTCAGCGTGAGATACCGCCCAGGTCCGTCGAAACCGGACTTGCGCGGCACCGGATCGATCACGGCCACGTCCCCGGGCAGCGTCTTGTACGGCTTGTTCGTGTCGATCCGGTAGGTGAACCAGGTCCGCCCGTCGTTCAGGACCACCGCATCGCCCTTGCGCAGCTTGGGGAAGTCCTTGAACGGGTCGCCGTACGTGCGCCGGTGGCCGGCCACCGCGAAGTTGCCCTTCTGGCCGAGCTGCGCGGTGCCGGCGTAGTGCCCGAGGCCCTTCTTCAGGGTGCCGGTCTTCGTGTTCTCCAGGACGGGCTTGGTCCAGTTGTCGCCGAGCCGCGGGATGTACATCACGGCGAACGGCTTGCCGTCCTCGTACGCCTCGGGCGGCGGCGGGTTCTCGTCGTCCGCCACCCCGCTGCTGCCGCCCGCGGCTTCGAGTTCCGCGCTGGTCATCGCGCCGTTCGCCCAGCGGTCGTTCAGCTGGTCGATCTGGCTGTCCATCGCGGCGTCGGCCTTGATGCCGGTCCAATAGAGGACATACGTCACGAACAGCACGATCAACGCGCCGAAGGTGATGCACAGTTCGCTGAAGGTCCTGACGATCACACGTACCGACACGGGCCGGTCCCTCCCCGACGGACGGCTACCTCGTTGTTCGACTGGCTCGTTGTTCGACTGGCTCGTTACTCGACTGGGCTCGCGTAATGGAGATCCACTGTGCCCGAGTAGCCGGGAAGAGTCACTGCTCCCGGATCGTCGACTTTCCAGCCGAGGCCGTACGCCTTCACGTAAAGCAGGTAGTTCTGGATCTCGGGGGAGGCGTTCAGCGCCTTCTTGAGCTTCCCGGGGTCGCCGACTGCCGTGATCTTGTACGGGGGCGAGTAGACGCGGCCCTGCAGGATCAGGGTGTTGCCGACGCAGCGCACCGCGGAGGTCGAGATCAGCCGCTGGTCCATGACCTGGATGCCCTCGGCGCCGCCCTTCCACAGGGCGTTGACGACGGCCTGGAGGTCCTGCTGATGGATCACCAGGTCGTTCGGGGACGGCTCGGGGTAGCCGGGGAGCTTGGCCGTCGCGTCCGGCGGGGCGTCGGCCAGGGTGACGGAGACGGAGTCGCCGCGCAGCTTCTTGGTGCCGGCTTCCTTCTCCAGCGCCTTGAGCTTGGCCTCCTCCTCGGCGGAGGCGCCGTTGTCCCGCGCGGCGAGCGCGTCCACATCGTCGCGCAGCGAACCGAGATCTTCTTCGAGCCGGCCGTTTTTGTGGCTGCGCTCCTGAATCAGGTCGGAGAGCTTGAGCAGCGAGGCATCCGTACGGATATTGGTGCCTTTGGCGGTGTTGAAACTCGTGACGAAGATGAGCCCGGCGAGCGCGAAGACGCCCGCGGTGAGCACTCTCACCGGCCGCCGCCCCGATCGGCGGCCCTCGTCGGGGCTGTCGGCAGAATTGCTCAACGTACCCTTACTCCTTACGGCGCCGCGGAAGCACTACGCTAACGGACGCCCGGGGGAAGCAAGTGGTCCCCCATACGTGCCCCGCCCGCTCATATGTGCCCCGCCCGCTCGGCGCGGCCAGCCACAACACGTTCCCTGCGCGGCCACGCAGCGCATCGACAGGAGAGACCCTCGTGCCGAAGTCACGTATCCGCAAGAAGGCCGACTACACGCCGCCGCCGTCGTCGAAGCAGTCGACCGCCATCAAGCTGACCAACCGCAGCTGGGTCGCCCCGGTGATGCTGGCACTTTTCCTCATCGGCCTCGCCTGGATCGTGATCTTCTACGTCACGGACACCCGGCTGCCCATCGAGGCGCTCGGCAACTGGAATATCGTCGTGGGCTTCGGCTTCATCGCGGCGGGGCGAATCTGATGACCCCGGACGAGCAGGACTGCGCGGTCTTCATGGAGCAGGCCAAGGGGTCGGCGCACC
>NZ_JAEIMH010000068.1:0-51270 GCF_016464295.1 Streptomyces sp. N35
AAGGGCGAGACCCAGGGCATCAAGACCTGGGACGACCTGTGCGGCAAGACCATCGCCGTACAGCAGGCCACCTTCTCCCTGGACCTGGCCAACGACCAGGCCAAGAAGTGCAAGAAGGACGGCAAGCCGGCCCTCAAGGTCGAGGACTTCCCGACCAACCCCGAGGCCGAGACCCGGATGCGCGGCGGCGGCGCCGACGTCGTCTCCGCGGACTTCCCGATCGCCGCGTACAGCGTGAAGAACTCGGGCGGCGGCAAGAACTTCGAGATCGTCGGCGACCAGGTCGAGGCCGGCCCGTACGGCATCGCCGTGGCCAAGGGCAACGACCAGCTGCGCGACGCCCTCAAGGCCGCGCTCGACGCCGTCATCAAGAGCGGCGAGTACGACAAGATCATCTCGAAGTGGGGCGTTGCGGACGGCGCCGTCAAGGAAGCCGCCATCAACGGCGGCAAGTGACCGGTTCCGGCACCCGCTGGTTTGAAAGGCAACACCCGTGACTGCTGACGTCAACAAGACGGACGGCCCGGGCGGCGCCCGCGGCGGCGGACCGGAGGTCATCAAGGCCATCCCGGTCCGCCACCCGCTGCGCTACGTCTCGGCCCTGATCGCGCTGGGCATCCTCGTCGCGATCGTCTACGCGTTCGCCCAGTCGGACAAAATCAACTGGGGCGCGCTGCCCGACTACTTCTTCAACGACCGCATCCTCGACGGTGTCGTCGAGACGATGAAGCTGACGATCCTCGCGATGGTCATCGGCGTCGTCCTCGGTGTCCTGCTCGCCGTGATGCGGCTGTCGAAGAACCCTGTGACCAGCAGCATCGCCTGGTTCTACATCTGGTTCTTCCGCGGCACCCCGGTCCTGGTCCAGCTGTTCGTCTGGTTCAACCTGGGCCTGGTCTTCGAGTACGTCAACCTCGGTCCGTTCTACAAGGACCAGTGGTCGGACTTCATGACGCCGATGCTGACGGCGCTGCTCGGCCTGGGCCTCAACGAGGCCGCGTACATGGCGGAGATCTGCCGCGCCGGTCTGCTCTCGGTCGACGAGGGCCAGACCGAGGCGTCGCACGCGCTCGGCATGAGCCACGCCAAGACCCTGCGCCGCATCGTGATCCCGCAGTCGATGCGGGTGATCGTGCCGCCGACGGGCAACGAGGTCATCAACATGCTGAAGACCACCTCGCTGGTCTCGGCGGTGCAGTACCTCGACCTGTTCCGGGTCACCCAGCAGATCGGTGAACGCTCGACGGCCACGGTCGAGATGTACTTCCTCGCCGCCGCCTGGTACCTGGTGATGACCTCGATCCTGTCCGTGGGTCAGTACTACGTGGAGCGCTACTACGCCAAGGGCTCCACACGCTCGCTCCCGCCGACGCCGGTCCAGCGCCTGAAGGCCGCTCTGATCCCGTCGCGCAATCTGTCGGGAGGTCTCCGATGACCGCGGTTCCCATGGTCAAGGCCGAGAACGTCCACAAGTCGTTCGGCAGCGTCGAGGTCCTCAAGGGCATCGACCTCGAGGTCGCGCCGCGTGAGGTGTTCTGCCTCATCGGCCCGTCCGGTTCGGGCAAGTCGACGTTCCTGCGGTGCATCAACCACCTGGAGCAGATCTCCGGCGGCCGGCTCTCGGTCGACGGCCAGCTGGTCGGCTACCGCGAGAAGAACGGCAAGCTGTACGAGCTCAAGGACAGCGAAGTCGCCCTGCAGCGCCGGGACATCGGCATGGTCTTCCAGCGCTTCAACCTGTTCCCGCACATGACGGCGCTCGAGAACGTCATGGAGGCTCCGGTCCAGGTCAAGCGCGAGTCGAAGGCCGTGGCGCGCGAGCGCGCCCAGCGGCTGCTCGACCGCGTGGGCCTGGCCGACAAGGCCGGGAACTACCCGTCCCAGCTCTCCGGCGGCCAGCAGCAGCGCGTCGCGATCGCCCGTGCGCTCGCGATGGAGCCCAAGCTGATGCTCTTCGACGAGCCCACCTCCGCGCTCGACCCGGAGCTGGTCGGTGACGTCCTCGACGTCATGCGGGGTCTCGCCGAGGACGGTATGACGATGATCGTCGTCACCCATGAGATGGGCTTCGCCCGCGAGGTCGGCGACTCCCTGGTCTTCATGGACGAGGGCGTGGTCGTCGAGGCGGGCAACCCCCGCGACGTACTGACGAATCCGCAGCACGAGCGGACGCAGTCCTTCCTGTCGAAGGTGCTGTAGCTCTTTCCAACCGACAGGGGCGGGACGGGATTTCCCGTACCGCCCCCGTCGCTTCCCGGGTCTTCGCCCCCGCGGCATCCGAACTCCGTTCGGATCTGCTCAAACGCCGCAGGGCTGAAATCCGCTACTTGAGCGCAAGGACCAGCGCGTCCGCCGGCGAGGCCCACACCGTGCGGGCCTCGGCGAAGCCCATGTCCCGCAGTGTGCGGGCGTGCCAGTCGGCCGAGGGCATGTCGCCGTCCGCATGGTCGCCGTAGATCTCGAAGCGCTCGGCCGTCGGGGCGGCGAGGACCGGATCGGCGGCGGCGAGCTGCCACCACTCCTTCCAGTCGAGGACGCCCTCGGACTTGACCTGCCGAGCACGCGCGTTGCGGTGCGCGCTCTCCGCGGCGTTGATCCTCGGGGTCGCCGGGTCGGGCATGTGGTCGGCGTTCATGAAGACCCCGCCCGCGCGGACCAGATCCGCGATCTGCCCGTACAGGACGGCGAGTTCGGGGCTGTGCAGCCAGTGCAGGGCGGTCGCGGTGAGCACGGCGTCATAGCTGTCGTACGGGAGCTTCGCGGCCCAGTGCGGATCCTTGAGGTCCGCCCGTACGAAGGTGACGCGGCCGTCGCCCGCGAAGGTGCCCTCGGCGATGGTGAGCAGCGCCGGGTCCAGGTCCACGCCGGTGCTCTCCGCCTCGGGGAACCTCTTGAGGAGCCGGTCCGTAATACTCCCCGTACCGCATGCCAGATCCAGCACCCGCGCCTTCGGACCGACCAGGGCCTCCACCATGTCGAGCATGACCGAGAACCGCTCCTCGCGGTCCGGCAGGTACCACTGCTGCTGCCGGTCCCAGCTGTCCTGCCAGGCACGCCAGTCCGTGGTGGCGTGGGTGTCCGTCATGGTGCCCCTCCGTACGTCCGCCATGGTTCCCCTCCGTACGTAATACCCTGTACGTAAGCCCCCGAGCAGGGCTCCGCCCATTACTTCCGTACGACGAAGATAGACCGCATCCGTAAGGACTACAAGTGGAACTGACCTATTACGCGGACTACGCAGTGCGTCTCGTCAACAGCGAGGAGCCGGCCCGCGGCAAGGACGCGCTGACCAGCGTCGAGGCGGTCCGCGCGCTGTTCGGCGGCAATCAGTCGGCGGCGCGGCGCGCGACGGACGCGGACGTCACACGCTTCCGTTCGGTGCGGGGGCGGCTGCGCGCGGTCTTCGAAGCGGCCGACAGCGGGGACCAGACGCTCGCGGTCGACCTCCTGAACTCCCTGCTCCTGGAGTTCCCTGTGAGCCCGCAGATCTCCGGGCACGACCACCGCGACGACCAGGACAACCCGCTGTGGCACATGCATCTCGCCGATCACCCGTCGAACGCGACCGCGGGCTATGCGGCGATCGCCTCGATGGGGCTCGCCTTCCACCTCACCGAGCACGGCGTCGACCGCCTCGGCCTGTGCGAGGCGGCGCCCTGCCGCAACGCCTATCTCGACACCTCGACCAACCGCTCGCGCCGCTACTGCTCGGACCGCTGCGCGACCCGCGCCAATGTCGCGGCCTACCGGGCCCGCAAGCGCGAGGAGGCGGCGGCCCGCACGGACCGGGACGCGAAGACGGGACGCACCGCCGAGTAGAGCCAAAGGAGCAGCCGCCGGCCCTCGGCCCGCGGCCGGTAGCGCCCGAGCACCTTGGCGAGCACCAGCTCCTCGGGCACAGTCCCGTAATCCGTACTGTCCCCGCCGGCGAAGGAGTTGTCCCCGAGCACCCACCAGCCGCTCTCACGCCGTTCGACGGCACGCTTGACGACCAGCAGGTCCTGCTGGAACGGATGCCGGAGTACCACCACGTCACCGGGCCGGATGCGCACCCCGTACCGGATGAGCAGCTGGTCGCCGTGGTGCAGCGTGGGGACCATCGACGGCCCGTGCACCTCGGCGATCCCGAAGGGCACTCTGCCCTCGCCCACTCGCACCGACTCCCGCATCAGGCACCTCCCGCCAGCCGTGTCGCCGCCCACCTATCAGTGTGCAGTGGGATCGTCCACGGGTCCCAGGGTCACCCTGGACTTTTGACCTAAGCCGCCGGGGGCACCCGCGAATCTCACCTTCCCAGGGAGTAATCTCCCACTTGAGAAGACGATCACGAGGAAGGACAGCTACATGCTCTCCCGCCTGTTTGCCCCCAAGGTGAAGGTCAGCGCCCACTGCGACCTGCCCTGCGGTGTGTACGACCCCGCCCAGGCCCGTATCGAGGCGGAGTCCGTCAAGGCCGTCCAGGAGAAGATGGCGGCGAACGACGACGCCCACTTCCAGGCTCGCGCCGTTGTCATCAAGGAGCAGCGCGCCGAGCTCGCCAAGCACCACGTGTCGGTGCTGTGGAGCGACTACTTCAAGCCCCCGCACTTCGAGAAGTACCCGGAGCTGCACCAGCTGGTGAACGACACCCTCAAGGCCCTCTCGGCCGCGAAGGCGTCGACCGACCCGGCCACGGGCCAGAAGGCGCTGGACTACATCGCCCAGATCGACAAGATCTTCTGGGAGACCAAGAAGGCCTGATCCCAGGCCTGTTCGCCATGGTCTGCGATCGGTGCACCATCGCAGGTCGGCGGATGCACGATGCACGTGAGGGACCCGGCCGCGTCATGCGGCCTGGTCCCTTGCGTCACGGGTCCGCGTCAGGCCGGTGCTGCCCGGACCACCGAGCGCAGCAGCGCCCAGTTCTCCGGGGCCGCGCCGCCCGGGTAGGCGTACCGGCGGCGGGTGTACGCGTAGGCGTAGCCCTGACGGGGGTCGGCGAAGGCGAGGGAGCCCGACGCGCCGCTGTGGCCGAAGGCACCGGCTCCGACGGAGGCGAAGTGGTGGCCGATGCTGCTGAACCCCAGGCCGAACGACTTCGGTGAGTCGCTCACCAGGTCGGTGCCCGAGGAGTGGATCCGGGCGAACTCCGCCGCGGTGCCGGGCTTCAGAAGCGGTGCGCCCGAGCCCAGGCCGAACGCCGCCGCGGCGTACATGCCGGCCAGACCGCGCGCGGATCCCACACCGCCCACCGACGCCTGGCCCTTCGCGCGGACGAGGCGGGAGTTGGGGAAGTCGTACAGCTCGGCATGGCCGGGCGCGTGCTGGTTGTAGGCGATGCCGGCCAGGCTGTACGGGCTGTGCGCCTCGGCGTCGGCCTCGGCCCGCTGCTCCGGCGTCAGGAGCATCGGCAGGGTGGTGAGGTAGCGCGGCTCCTCGGACTCGGGCAGGCCCAGCCACAGGTCCAGGTCGTACGGGGCGCGAATCCGTTCCTCGTACCACTCCTGCAGGGTGCGCCCGGTCACGCGGAACACCACCTCTCCGACGAGTGCCCCGATCACGAAGCCGTGGTAACCGAAGAACCGGCCCGGCTGCCAGAAGGGGCGCTGCCCGGCCAACAGGGCCGCGATCGCCCGGTCGTCGGCCAGCTCCTGCGGGGTGAAGCCGGCGTCCAGACCGATCAACCCGGCCCGGTGGGACAGGAGTTCCCGCAGGGTGATCGCGCCCTTGCCCTCGGCCGCGAAGTCCGGCCAGTACGAGGCGACGGTGCGGTCCAGCTCGAGTACGCCGTCCTGGACCAGGAGGGCCGTCACCAGATACGCCGCGCCCTTGGTGGACGAGAAGACACCGAGCAGCGACTCCGCGCCGACCGAGTCCGACCACAGGTCCACCACACGCTCACCGCCCCGGTGGACCGCCAACTGGGCGCCCGGGTCGTGCTCCTCGTCCTCGAGGAAGGCGCTGAACGCCTCCCGTACGCCCTCGAAACCGGCGGCCACCGTGCCGTGGACTGCCATACACCCTCCCGGGCTGCCGTGCCGATCTTGCGTCCGCGGTGCCCATTCGACCCGTCCCCCTGCCCTTGGGCAAGCCTTTCCCGGACAGTGATCGCGAGGAGACCGCGTACCGCCCGGGGCTCGCGGATGCGCGCACGGCCATGGACCGGGGCCGGACCGGTCGGGGAGCATGGCGCGCATGGCGACCTGGAGCATCAGCGCGGAGCCCGTCACCGGTGCCGGGATCGACGAGGTGATGCGGGAGTACTTCACCGAGATGGGGCAGCGGGTCCTCGGCCGGGCGGTCAGTGCGGCCGAGATACAGGCCGTCATCGCCCGCGATCCGCACCGCGATCTCGCCCCGCCCGACGGGGAGTTCCTGGTGGCGCGGGGCGGCGAGGGCGAGCTCCTGGGCTGTGTGGGGGTGCGGCTGCTCCCGGTCAGCCCGGGCACGGCCGAGCTCAAGCGGATGTACGTACGTCCGGCCGGACGGGGAGCGGGTCTGGGCCGCGGGCTCCTGGGCGCCGTCGAGGAGGCCGCCGTGAAACTCGGCGCCACCCTGATGGTCTGCGAGACCAACACCCAGCTGACCGAGGCCCGGACGCTGTACCTGCGCAACGGTTACGAGGAGACGGCGCCCTACGTGGGCCACGGCCGCGCGGACCACTGGTTCGCCAAGGCCTTGGCCTGACCGGCCCTGTCGCTCACCGCTCCGTCTCCTCACACCCACCCACCGCTCCGTCGACTCACAGCCGCCCGCTCACCGCTCCGTCGGCTCGGACACACCCGCTCACCGCTCCGTCGGCTCACAACCGCCCGCTCACCGCTCCGTCGGCTCGGACACACCCGCTCACTGGTCCCGGCGCCGTACCGCCACCATCGCGACCACCACGGCCGCCACGGCCCATCCCGCGTACACGCTCCATGCGCCGGCCGTCGTCCAGGGAAACTCCCCCGCCGTGTAACCGGGATCGGCGAGCCGCATCCATGCCTGGTACGGCGTCGCATGGCCGAGGAGCGCCGACAAATAGCGGCCGTCGGTGAGGAACATCGGGAGGATCAGCAGGACCGTCAACGTCGCGATCATCGTGGACGCCGTCTGCCTGATCAGGGCGCCGAGCGCGAAGCCCGCGAGCGCGCAGACCGGGGCCGACAGCGCCGAGCCGAGCAGGACTTGCAGCGCCCCCGGATGGCCGATGTCGATACCCGCCTCGCGCGCGCCGAGGATCGCCTGCGTACCGAAGAAGGATGCGGTCGCGAGCAGCAGACCGAAGACCGTCGAGACCGCCGCGAGCACCGCGGCCTTCGCGGCGAGGACCGCACCACGGGCCGGGACGGCCGAGAAGGTCGTGCGGATGGTGCCGGTGCTGTACTCACCGACCACGGTGAGCGCCCCGATCGCACCGAGGGCGAGCATCATCACCACGGCGGCGTTGGAACTGAAGGCGTGCTGCAGCGGGATGCCGTCCTGGATGAACTGCGCGCGGTCGGCCGCAGTCCGCGCGGTCCAGTAGGTGTACGTGTCGTAGGCCACGCCCAGGTTGAACCCGAGGACGGCCAGCGCCGTCACCCCGTAGGCGATCGGAGTGGAGCGCAGCGAGCGGGTCTTGATCCACTCGGCGGCGGTCAGATCCCTGAAGCGGGGCCGGAATTCGGTGGCCGGGGGCACCGTGTTCAGAGAAGCGAGGGCGGTCATCGGGTCTCTCCTGCCAGGTGCCGGGCGCTGGACGCGTGCGTGAGCGCATCCATGGCGCCGTACTCGACGCTGTCCGCTGTCAGTTCCATGAACGCCCGCTCCAACGAGGCGTTCTCCGTGGCCAGGTGGTGCAACAGGATGCGGTGGTCGAGCGCGATGCGGGCGACCTCGGGAGCCGTCACCCCGGTGATCTCCAGCCTCTCCCCGTACGAGGTGACGGCGGCGTCCGCCGCGGTCAGCAGGCCGATGAGCTCGGCGGCCTGCGGGGTACGGACCGTGACATGGGCCCGGGTGCCGCGGGCCGCGAAGTCCGTGAGCGGCTCAGCGGCGATGAGTGCGCCGCGGCCGATCACGACCAGGTCGTCGGCCGTGTGCTCCATCTCGGACATCAGATGGCTGGAGACGAAGACCGTACGGCCCTCGTCGGCGAGGCGCCGGAACAAACCGCGCACCCAGCGGACACCCTCCGGGTCCAGCCCGTTGAGCGGTTCGTCGAACAGCAGCACCGGCGGATCGCCGAGCAGGGCGGACGCGATGCCCAGACGCTGCTTCATCCCGAGCGAGTAGCCACCGATCCGCCGCCGGGCGGCGTCCGTGAGCCCGACCTCCGCGAGCACCTCGTCGACGCGGCGGCGCGGGATCCGGTTGGACCGCGCGAGCGCCTCGAGCTGCGCACGGCCGCTGCGGCCGCCGTGGACGTCGTGGGCGTCGAGCAGCGAACCGACGTGCCGCAGTCCGCGCGGCCGGTCGGCGAAGGGCGTGCCGTCGACGGTCACCGTGCCGCTCGTCGGGGCGTGCAGCCCGAGGATCATGCGCAAGGTGGTCGACTTGCCGGCCCCGTTCGGACCGAGGAAGCCGGTCACGCGGCCGGGCCTGACGGTGAACGTCAGGTCGTGGACGGCGGTCTTGCCGCCGTATCGCTTGGTGAGTTCGCTGACCTCGATCATGGGGACCACGGTGCCGGGTCGAAGGCCCGCCGGTCGTCCGGCTGCCGGTGACAATCGAGGGTCCGGATGTCACCCCAGGTTGTACAGCCCCGGCCCGATGCCCCGCCGACGATCATGTCGCTACGCTCACGGGATGCACCCGACCTCTGCCCCCACCGCACCGCTCTTGCGGCGGATCCGCCCGGAGATATGGGCCGTGGTCCTCTGGTTCGCGACGCTGGGATTCGGGCTGCTCACCTTCTTCCCGCTGCCCGGAGAAGCCGTCATCGACGGCGAGCCGCGGCTCGTCTTCTCGCCCGGCCCTCTCGGCTGGACGCTGCTCGCGGTCATGGCGTGCGCGGTCACCTCGGGCGCCCGCCTGCTGCGCGGCCGGCCGCTGTTCGGATACGCGCTGTTCCTGCTCGGCCCGGCAGGAGCGGCCGGATTGCTCGGCATGAACGAGTTCGATCTGGTGTCGTTCCTCGCACCGGCCTTCGCGTTGTACCTGGTCGCGCGCATCCACCCCCGCCGCAGCAGCGTCATCGCGGCGGCCTTCGCGCTGGCCGTGCTGTTCTTCCCCTTCGGCGTCCGTGTGGCGACACGCGGCAACGTCGAAACGGCCCAGCTGCTCTCCGTCGCCCTTCTCGTGCTCGTCGCCTGGGTCGTCGGCGACTCCCACCACCAGGCCCGCGCCCACGCCGCCGCCCTCCAGACGCAGGCCGCCGCACAGGCCGTGACCGCCGAACGCCTGCGCATCGCCCGCGAGATGCACGACACGGTGGCGCACAGCATCGGCATCATCGCGCTCCAGGCGGGCGCGGCCGCACGCGTGGTGCACACCCAGCCGGACCGGGCGAGTGAGGCGATGCGCACCGTGGAGGAGGCGGGCCGCGAGACCCTGGCGGGTCTGCGCCGGATGCTGGGCGCCCTGCGCGAGCCCGAACTGTCCCCCAGCCTCTCGGCTCCGCTCGACCAGGGGGTACCCCCACCTTTGCAGGGCCTGTCGGACCTCGACCGCCTGGCCGAGTCGACCTCGGCGGCGGGCGTGCGCACTGACGTGACCTGGCAAGGTGCCCGTCGCCCGCTGCCGCCGGACATCGATCTGGCCGCGTACCGCCTCGTCCAGGAGGCCGTCACCAATGTCGTACGGCATGCGAAGACGCAGGCTTGTGAGGTGCGTGTGGAGTACGGAAACGGCGAACTCGCCCTGGAGATCACCGATCGCGGCCGGGGGCCCGGCGGCCCCGGCGGAGGGTTCGGGCTCATGGGGATGCGCGAGCGGGTGGCGCTCCTGAACGGGGAGTTCAGCGCGGGGGCCCGCACGGGCGGCGGTTTCCGGGTCGCGGCCCGGCTGCCCCTGCCCGGGGCGGCGGCGTGATCCGGGTCGCGCTGGTCGACGACCAGCCACTGGTGCGCGCCGCGCTGCAGATGGTGATCACGGACGCGGCGGATCTGGAGCTGGTAGGCGAGGCCGGCAACGGCGCGGAGGCGGTCAAGCTCGCCGTGGACGCCGCCCCCGACGTGATCGTCATGGACATCCGTATGCCGGTGATGGACGGCATCGAAGCCACCCGGCAGATCGTGGCGGGCCCGTCCGCGGCGCAGATCATCGTCCTGACGACCTTCGACGACGATGGGTACGTGTACGGCGCGCTGCGGGCCGGGGCGGCCGGCTTCCTGGTGAAGGACATGGCCCTGGAGCAGATCCTCGACGCGGTACGGGTGGTGGCGTCCGGTGACGCGCTGCTCGCCCCGGCCGTCACGCGCCGGCTGATCACGGACTTCGCGGCGGCGGGCCCCAAGAGCGCACCGGTGGGCGAACAGGCCGCCGCCGTACGCCGGTTGAACGCCATCACGGACCGCGAACGCGAGGTCCTCACCCTGATCGGCTCGGGCCTGACGAACACGGAGATCGCCGAGGAACTGACCCTCTCCCCCGCCACGGCGAAGACTTACGTGACCCGCCTGCTGTCCAAACTGGACGCCCGCGACCGCGTACAGCTGGTGATCCTGGCCTATGAGGCGGGGCTTGTGGGTCCCTCGGTCTGAGCCGCGTCCGCCAGCAGCTCCGCGAGCCGGCCGGCCGCGAACGGCACGAGGTCCGCAACGGGGAGCAGCCGGCACTCGGCCGCGCCGACCGTGACCGGTGCGATGCCCGCGTGGGCCTCGAACTCCGCGCCCACCTGGGGAAAGAACCGGCCATTGTCATTGCCGACGTCCGTCGTCTCCACCCACACCCGTTCGCCGTCGACGGCCATCGGGAAGCGGCGGACCTTCAGCCGTGGCGCGGGCGTCAGGGACTCCGCGTAGTGCAGGAAGGTGTTGCGGTCGTGCCCGACGCCGACCAGGAGGATGTGTCCGCCCAGGTCGTGCAGCCGGCCGAACGGCGAGGTGCGTCCTACGGCGAAGCCGAGGGACTGGTCGCGGACGATCTCGTGCGCCCGGTAGCGCACGCACCACTTCGGCGACGGCGCCCATCTCGGTCGTCTCCAGGCCCGGGTGGAACAGCGGCACCGCGGCACGCCGCGCGGCGGCCTCGGGTCCGGGCACCCCCGACAGCTCGGGGCAGGGGTCGGCGACCTGCCAGGTGAAGGCCGGTGTCACCAGCGTCCCGGTCGGTCCGAGCACCCGGCGCAGACTCTCCACCACGGCCGGGCCACCGCCCTCGACCGTCCCGAGGCTGGACAGCGACGCGTGCACGATCACGTGCATGCCCTCGTCCAGACCGGTCTTGCGCCAGCCGTCGGCGAGATGGTCGGTGGTCAGCGTCGTGCCCATGGTGTTCCGTTTCCTTGCCGTGGGCCGGAAGGGCCCGGCTGCCCGAAGATAACCCGGCACCACGACAGACCGGAAGATCGAATTCCGTTCCACCGGACCTGCGCAGCCCCCCTGTGGCGCGGTCCAGGGCCGGAGATAACTTGAAGCGGCACAGCCGCACCCCGTCGCCCCAAAAACCCTGGACCCTCATGCCGCCCGCCAAGCCCCGCATCCTCTACGTCACCGACCTCGCCTACCCGGCCCGCGGGCGGCGCTACTGCGACGAGGACATCGCGCTGACGGCGCGGCTGCGCGAGCACTTCGACCTCGCGCTGTGCCATCCGCTGGACGCCACCGCCCTGGCGGACGGCTTCGACGCGGTCGTCGTGCGCAACAGCGGCCCGGTGCTCAACCACCTCGCCGAGCGGGAGGCGTTCGTGCACGCCACCCTCAGGAACGGCGTCCGCGTCTACAACACCCCGGACGGCCAGGGCGACATGGCCGGCAAGGACTACCTCGTCAACCTCACCGCCGAGGGCATGCCCGTGATCTTCACCGTCGACCGGGCCGAGGACGTCCGTCTGCTGCCGGCCGCGGACGCCTACATCGTCAAGCCGAAGCTGGGCGCCGACTCGCTGGGGCTGCGCACGGTCGCCCCCGACGAGCTCGCGACGCTCCCGTACGAGGAGGGGATCCTGGTCCAGCCGAAGATCCCGTTCCAGTACGAGGTGTCCTTCTACTTCATCGACGACCTCTTCCAGTACGCCCTGTACGCCCCCGACCCGGAGCGGCGGTGGGAGCTCGTGCCGTACGAACCCACCGCCGCCGACCTGGAGTTCGCCGGGAGCTTCATCGCCTGGAACACGCTGACCTCCGGCATCCAGCGCGTCGACGCCTGCCGCGCGCCCGACGGTGCGCTGCTCCTCGTGGAGCTGGAGGACCTCAATCCGTACCTCTCCCTCGACCGGGTCGACGAGGCCACACGGGAACGGTTCGCGACGACGATGACCGCGTCGGTCCGGAGCCTGCTCCGGGAGTACGGCGCGCACTGAACGCACGACCTGCTCGTTGCATGGTCCGCCGCTCGAACGGAACGGCTCCGTCAGGCCGTAGCCGCCCGGAACACCGCCTCGCCCAGGCGCAGGTTCTCCGGCGCGGCGCCTCCCGGGAACGCCCACAGCCGCCGTGCGTACGCATAGATGAGCCCGGTCGACGGGTCCGCCCAGGCCTCCGCGCCCGCGGCGCCGCAGTGGCCGAAGGCGTCGGCGCCCAGGTACGGGTAGCGGACCTGCTGCGCCTCGAAGCCGACGAGGAAGTGCCGGTCCTCGCCGGTGACGACATCGGCGCCTTCCGTCCCGGTCCCGGTGAACTGCTCGAGCGTCTGCGGCTTGAGGAGCGCGGGCCCGCCGCCGAGTCCGGTCAGCGCGGCCGCGTACATGCCGGCCACGCCCCGCGCGTTGCCGATTCCGCCGGCCGACGCGGGGCCCTTGGCGCGCACCACGGGCGAGTTGCCGTAGACCGTGATGTCGGGCGTGCCGTCGATGTTGAACGCGGTCCGCATCGCCTGCGGCGGCGCCGACCTGCCCAGCTCGGCGGCCTGTTCCGGGGTCGGCCGCATCGGCAGCACATCACGCGTACGGGCCGCGTCCTTCTCGGGCAGGCCCAGGTGGAAGTCGAGATCGTACGGAGCCCGCAGCCGCTCCTCGTAGATCTCCTGCACGGTGCGCCCGGTGGCGCGGCGCACCACTTCGCCGACCAGCGCGCCGATCACCAGCGCGTGATAGCCGTACGCCGTGCCGGGCTGCCACAGCGGGCGCTGCCCGGCGAGACGGGCGGCGAGCGCCTGGTCGTCGGCGAGCTCCTCGACGCTCGCTCCGCCCGGGACGCCGATCACGCCGGAGCGGTGCTGGAGCAGTCCCCGCAGGGTGAGCGCACCCTTGCCCTCGGCGGCGAACTCCGGCCAGTAGTGGGCGACTTCGCGGTCCAGGTCGAGCACACCGTCCTGGACGAGCAGCGCGGTGACCAGATAGGCCGCACCCTTGGTCACCGAGTACAGCGGCGCGAGCTCGTCCCCGGTCTCCCCCGCGTCCGTCGCGGCCCACAGGTCGACCACGCGCCGCCCGCCGTGGTGGACGACGAGCTGGGCGCCGGTGTCGGCGGGCTCACGTGCCACGACGGCGGCGAACTCCTCCCGTACAGCCTCGAATCCCGCCGCGACCTCGCCCGCCACATGAGCCCGAGCCGTGTCCGCCATGTCTCCCCCTCGCTTCGTCCGCTTCGTTTCGTACGGGGTCAACTGGGCGCACGGCCTGGACATTCCCCGTCCTGTCACTCACAAGGCGCCGGCACCTTGCGCGCGGCGCCCCTCCTCTCGTACGCGAGAGGAGGGACTCAGGAGGGACTCCCTGTAACCGCGGGGAACCCCCGCACGTCCCACGGCCCGTCCCTACACTCCTGCACCATGCCGACACCGATACCCCAGCCGTCCCCGGACGCCCTTGTGGTGCGGACCACCAACAGCGCGAGCCTTGCCGTGCCGATCGCGCTGGTGGTGATCGCCGTGGGGCTGCTCGGTGTGGCGGGTGCGGTGAGCGTGATCGTCGGCGAGCAGCGCAGGCCGCCGCCCGCCGCGGGCTATGTGGGCGTCGTCCTGATGCTCGGCTTCGTCGCGCTCGGCATGCTCGCGCTGATCGCCACGTACAAGGGGCGCAACGCCCGTGCGCTCTTCGACGGGACCGGCTTCTGGTGGGACGACGGCACGGCGCGCGCCCTGATCCCGTGGGACGGCCTGACCGGTGCGGCCGTGCACTGGAGCCGCCTCGGCCGCGGCACCAAGCTGTACTCCCTGGAGCTGTACCCGCGGGGCCCGGTCGACCGGGACGATCCGGTCCTTTGGCCACTCGTACGCTGGGGGCACCCCCACGCCCTTCAGGCACAGGGGGAGGACCCGCCCGGGCCCGATCTGCCGCGGGTGCGCTATCAGTTGCCGTTCCGGGCGGGGGCGCGCGATGCGGTGATGGCGGGGCTCCGGCAGCATGCGCCCGCGCTGTGGCTCGGTGAGCTCCGCCGGCCCGCGGGCCACATCGGGCGCCCGGACCGGCGGGGGCACAGGACGCGGATGCAGGCCCGGCAGGGGCAGGGGCAGGGTTAAGAGCTGAATCCGGCAGGGGCAGGGGCAGGGGCAGGGCTAAAGCCTGAATCCGGCAGGGGCAAGGGGCAGGGTTAAAGGCTGAATCCTGCAGAGGCAGCGCCTGGGAGGGGCCCTCAAGGCAGCAGGCGGGCGGCCCTGGCCCGCAGATAGCGCCTCTCGGGCCGGCTCAGCGTCCCTTCGGCGGCGGCTCCGTAGGCGGCCCGCGCGCCGTCCGGGTCACCGGACTTCTCCAGAAGGTGCGCCCGTACCGCATGAAAGCGGTAGTGCGACCCCAACACCTCGTCCAGAGCCGCGAGTTCACCGAGTCCGGCGTCGGGCCCGCGCACCATCGCCACCGCGACCACCCGCCCCAGCTGGGCCATCGGCTCGGGCGCCTGGCGGACGAGCAGGTCGTACAGGGCGAGGATCTGCGGCCAGTCCGTGTCCTCGGCCCGCTCCGCCTCGTCGTGCAACGCGGCGACGGCGGCCTGGAGCTGGTACGGCCCCGCGGGGCCCTGCGCGAGCGCTTCCTCGACCAGTTTCAGCCCTTCGACGATCGCCGGGCGGTCCCACAGCGAACGGTCCTGCTCGTCCAGCGGGATCAGTTCGCCGTGCGGTCCGCTGCGCGCCGGGGCGCGGGCGTCGGTGAGCAGCATCAGCGCGAGCAGTCCGGTGACGGCACCCTCGACGGGCAGCAGCCTGCGGACGGCTCGCGTGAGACGGATGGCCTCGCGGGCCAGGTCGGCGCGGTGCAGTGCGGTGCCGGAGGTCGCCGTATAGCCCTCGTTGAAGATGAGATAGAGGATCTTCAGGACGGCCGCAAGACGCTGATCACGGTCCTGCGGACCGGGCTGGCGGAAGGGCGCCCCTCGTATCGTCTTCTTCGCCCGGCTGATCCGCTGCGCCATCGTCGCCTCGGGCAGCAGATGCGCCCGCGCGATCTCGGCGGTGGTCAGACCGCCGACCGCGCGCAGGGTGAGCGCGATCTGCGCGGCGGGCGACAGCTCCGGGTGGCAGCACAGGAAGAGCAGGGTGAGCGTGTCGTCCTCGGACGGCGCCCGCGACTCACCGGGCGGCGGCGCGGTCCAGGAGTCCGCCGGCGCGAGCCGCGCGGCCTCCTCCTCGCGCCGGGCCCGCGCCTGCTCGCTGCGCAGCCGGTCGGTGAGCCGGCGCGAGGCGACCCGGATCAGCCAGCCGCGCGGATTGTTGGGCGTGCCCTCGTCGGGCCACTGCTCGGCCGCCGCGAGCAGCGCCTCCTGTACGGCGTCCTCGGCGAGGTCGAAGTGCCCGTACCGCCGCACGAGCGCGCCGAGGACCTGCGGCGCGTTGGTGCGCAGCAGGTCCTCGACTCCGCGCTCCCGACTCACACATCACCTTGGGCTTGGGGTTCGGGTGTCCCGGGGTTTCCGGGGTTTCCTATACGTCGCCCCCGGCACCGGAGTCGATCGGCCGAATGACCACCGGATAGAAGGGCGCGCCCTCGGGCTGCGGACATTCGGTGATCCGCTCGGCGATCGCGGTGACCCGCTCGACCGACTCGCAGTCGAGGATCCAGAAGCCCGCGAGCAGCTCCTTCGTCTCGCTGTACGGCCCGTCGGTGACGACCACCTTGCCGTCGGCACCGCGGAAGACGGAACGCTGCTGCGCGGGCGAGGTCAGACCCTGCCCGTCGACCATCTCGCCCGACTCCGCGAGGTCGTTGTTGAGATCGGTCATGAACGCGTACATGGCCTGCAGATCCTTCTCGCTCCAGGCCGGACTGTGCTCGTTCGCCTGCCCGCTCATGGCGTCGTAGTCGGCCTTCGAGCCCTGCACCATCACGAGGTACTTCATGAGAGTCACTCCTAGTTCCCGGCCGCCCTGTCCGGGCGGCTTGCACAGGAGACGTCGGAGCGGGCGGGTGCCTCTCGACAGCCCGCCCGCATCTTTTTCAAGATTTTTCTGCTACGTGTGGTTCTCGGGCTCGGCGGCGGGCCCGGCCTCGACCTCCGCTTCGGCCGGGTCGACACCGGCCGAGCAGCGAGGGTTGTGACAGGGACCGGCCGAGTAACTGGGCACATAGGCGCCGAGCACCTTGCGGGGCTTGACGACCGTATCCACCGGCTGCTTGCAGACCGGACACTCGTCGCCGTCGCGATGCGCGCCGATGCGGCCCGTATCGCCGAGAGCGCGAGCTGCGGCCGTGCGCTCATCTCGTCTGGCCATGTTTCCAAGGTATTCCTGGGCCGGGGGTACGGCCAGAGGCCGCGGTCCGCGCGCGTCGACTCGCACAAATATTCGAACACATGATGGAATCGGATCCGTGACAGGACACCTCTTCCCCGATGACCTTCTGCAGGCCCAGATCGACTGGTACGCGGCGTGCCGACGCCTGGCGACCGCGTCCGGCAAGGACTACACGGTGCTGCGCCGCCGTCTGATCACGCTGTCCCGCCAGATCGCCGCCCACCCGTACTGGGCCACGCCCAGGGGCGCCTCGCCGGCCGCCCGCATGGCGCTGAAGCAGGCCGCGTGGGACACGGCGACGTAAGACCCGGGAACCCCAAGATCCGCCCGGACGTTGACGGAACGGAAACCGCACCACGAGACAGGAGAAACACCATGGCAGGGTTCCTGGACCGAGCCAAAGAGCAGGCGCAGCGTGGTCTCACACAGGGCAAGCAGAAGATCGACGAGGTGCAGGGCCAGCGCGCGGGCGCGGACCTCCTGAAGAAGCTCGGTGCCGCTTACTACGCGGAGCGGCAGGGCACCGGCAGCCCCCAGGCCACGCAGCAGGCACTGCAGGCGGTCGAGGCGCACGTCGCGGCGAACGGTGACGCGTTCCTGCGCAGCTGACCCCCGCGCCCACCGACGGCCCGACGTGCCCGCGCACCGACGGCCCACCACACCCGCACAGTGACCGATTCAGCTCGCTCGGGTCTCGAACAAGTCGCCTTCGCAAGGGAGTTCCGGTACAAGCGTGCGCTACGAGGCGGCGCGCAACCGGGCGCTTTCGCCGTATGCGAGCCCTATGAACGGAGGCGGCATGGCCCCACCCATGTCCGCGAGCAGACTTCTGGACGCCCTGCGGGACGAAGGACTCACCGTCGTCGAGGTCGGTGACTGGCGGCACCACAACCGCAATCACAAAGGGCCCTGGGGCCCGGTGCACGGAGTGATGATCCATCACACCGTCACGAAGGGCAGCGAGCGCACCGTCCGCATCTGCCGCGACGGATACGCCTCCCTGCCCGGCCCGCTGTGCCACGGAGTGATCACCAAGAACGGCAAGGTCCACCTGGTGGGCCACGGCCGCGCCAACCACGCGGGCCCCGGCGACGACGACGTCCTGCGCGCCGCCATCGCCGAGAAGGGCCTGCCGCCGGACAACGAGGCGAACACTGACGGAAACCGCCACTTCTACGGTTTCGAGTGCGAGAATCTCGGCGACGGCGAAGACCCCTGGCCCGCCGCCCAGTTGGAGGCGATCGAGCGGGCCGCGGCGGCGATCTGCCGCCACCACCGCTGGACGGCCCGCTCGGTGATCGGCCATCTCGAATGGCAGCCGGGCAAGGTCGACCCGCGCGGCTTCACGATGCGTGCCATGCGCGCCCGTATCGCCGAGCGGCTGAAGTAGTCCAGCTGCCGCTGAAGCAGTCCGGCAGTCCCCGGGAGACTCCCCGCACCCCGGCCCAGGCCCACGCCCGGGCCCACGCCCACGCCCACGCCCACGAGCCGACCACTCCCGCACGCCTGACAATGAGCACGTGACCGCCCCCGACGAGCACGTGACCGCCCCCGACCTCGCCGCCCTGCAGCCCCGGCTCCCCTCCCCGCTGCAGCCGCTGGCCGACGAGCGCTTCACGCGCCGTGGCGTCACCCTGCTGCTCAAGCGCGACGACCTCATCCACGAGGCCCTGCCCGGCAACAAGTGGCGCAAGCTCGCGCTCAACCTCCGCGCCGCCCGCGGACGCCCGCTGCTCACCTTCGGCGGCGCCTACTCCAACCACTTGCGCGCCGTCGCCGCCGCGGGCCGCCTCCTCGGTTTCCCCACCGTCGGTGTCGTACGGGGCGACGAGCTCGCGGGCCGTCCGCTCAACCCGTCCCTGGCGCAGTGCGCGGCCGACGGTATGCGTCTGGTGTTCATCGACAGATCGACGTACCGACAGAAACACCAGCCGGGAACCCTCGCCCGCATCCTGACCGAGGCCCGGGCGCAGGACAGCTACGTCATCCCCGAGGGCGGCTCCAACTCCCTCGCCGTACAAGGCTGTACGGACCTCGGACACGAGCTGCGCGACAAGGCCGACGTCGTGGCGATCGCCTGCGGCACGGGCGGCACCCTCGCCGGACTCGCCGCCGGACTCGCCCCCGGCCGCGAGGCCCTCGGCATCCCCGTCCTCAAGGGCGGGTTCCTCACGGCGGAGATACGCCGTCTGCAGACGGAGACCTTCGGCGCCCCGACCGCCAACTGGCGCCTCGACGACCGCTTCCACGCCGGCGGCTACGCCCGTACGACCCCGGAACTCGACGCGTTCGCCGACGACTTCGAGCAGCGCCACGCCCTGCCCCTGGAACGTCTCTATGTCGCCAAACTGCTCCACGGCCTCACCGCCCTCACGGAGGAGGGCGCCTTCCCGCACGGCACCCGCCTCGCCGCGGTGATCACCGGCCGGCCCGGCCCGGAGGCCGTCGACCGCTCCTCGCGGTAGGCCGCCCGCTCCCGGGGGCCGCCGGCTCTCCCTCGCGGTAGGCCGCCGGCTACCCCTCGCGGTAAGCCGCCGGCTAGTCCTCCCGGTAAGCCGCCGCCTCCTCCAGATCCAGCCTGCGCAGCAGCGTCCGCAGCATCTCGTCGTCGATCCGCCGCTGGTCCCGCAGTCGCACGAAGACCTCACGCTCGGCGTCGATCATCTCGCCCGCGAGCCGCCGGTACGTGTCGTCGGCGCTCTCCCCCGTCACGGCGTTGACCGTGCCCAGGCGCTCCCACACCGCGTTGCGCCGCCGCTCCAGAACGGCCCGCAGCCGGTCGGCCAGCGCGTCCGGCAGGACGTTGCGTTCATCGGCGAGGAGGGCGTCGAGCCGCTCCTGCGCGGCCCGGGAAGCCTCGCTCTGGGCCTGCGCCTCCGCCAGCGTCTCGGCCCGGGCGTCGCGCCCCGGCACCTTCAGGACCTTGATCAGACCGGGCAGGCTGAGCCCCTGTACGACCAGGGTGCCGATCACCGTCGTAAAGGTCAGGAAGAGCACGAGATTGCGCGCGGGGAAGGGCGAGCCGTCGTCCAGGACATGCGGAATCGAGAACGCGATGGCGAGCGACACCACCCCGCGCATCCCGGCCCAGCCCACGATCAGCGGCCCGGTCCATCCGGGGTCCGGCTCCCGCTCCCGGATCCGCGTGGACAGCCACCGCGGGATGTACGTCGCCGGGTACACCCAGACGAACCGGGCGACGACCACGATCACGAACAGAGCCACCGCGTACCAGGCGGCGGTCAGCCCCTCGTACTCCCCCAGTTCCTTCAGGACCACCGGCAGTTGCAGCCCGATGAGAGCGAAGACGGCGGACTCCAGGATGAACGCGACCATCTTCCAGACGGCCGCCTCCTGGAGCCTGGTCGCGAAGTCGACCTGCCATGAGCGATGCCCGAGATAGAGCGCCACGACGACCACGGCGAGCACTCCGGACGCGTGCACCTCCTCGGCCGCCGCGTAGGCGACGAAGGGGATCAGGAGCGAGAGGGTGTTCTGCAGCAGCGCCTCGTTGAGGCACTTGCGCAGCCAGTGCAGCGGCACCATCAGGATCAGGCCGACCCCCACACCGCCGAGCGCCGCGAGCGCGAACTCTCCGATACCGCCCGCCCAGCTGGCCCCCTCGCCGACCGCCGCGGCGAGCGCCACCTTGTACGCGGTGATCGCGGTGGCGTCGTTCACCAGGGACTCGCCCTGCAGGATCGTGGTGATCCGCGAGGGCAGCCCCACCCGCCGGGCGATCGCGGTCGCCGCCACCGCGTCCGGCGGCGCGATCACCGCGCCGAGCACGAGCGCGGCGGTGAGCGGCAGGTCCGGCACGATCAGATAGATCGCGTAGCCGACGACCAGGGTCGCGAACAGCACGTAGCCCACGGAAAGCAGCACCACGGGACGCCAGTTGGCCCGCAGGTCGAGATACGAGCTCTCCACCCCGGCGGTGTACAGAAGCGGCGGCAGAAGCAGCGGCAGGACGATATGCGGATCGAGTTCGTACGCGGGCACGCCCGGCAGGTACGCCACGACGAGGCCGACCGCCACCAGGAGCAGGGGCGCCGGCACCGGAGTGCGGCGCGCGACCCCGGCGATCGCGGCGCTGCCCGCGACCAGCATCAGCAGTGGCAAGACATCCATGGTGATCCCGCGCCCGTCCATGATCGTGAGCCGCAGCCCTGACCTGCGTCGTAAGCTGCAATCATGAACGAGTGCACGCACGTTGAGCTGCTGCCCCACCCGGAGCCGCCGGCGCTGAGCGAGACCTGCCTCGAATGCGAGGCCGCCGGCAGCCACCCGGTGCAGCTGCGGCTCTGTCTGACCTGCGGGCATGTGGGCTGCTGCGACTCGTCTCCGTTCCAGCACGGCACCCAGCACTTCAAGGACACCGGGCACGCCGTGATGCGCACCTTCGAGCCCGGCGAGAGCTGGCGCTGGTGCTTCGCGGACGGTGCGATCGTGTGACGCCCGCAGGCGTACGCGGGGCGCGACCGCCGGGGTTCGACCGCGCGACGCGTGGGTACGTCAACCCGGCGCACTCTGTTGGCAATTGGGCCCGCAGACCCCTAGCCACTGTCCGTACGCATAGGCTTACTATGAGTGACACCAATGGGCCCCCGGGCGTAAGGGCCCCCGGGACAGGGAGCCTCGGAGCGCGATAGCGTCACCGCTGGACCTTGCGGCGCGTTACCCGTGCGACGCTGCGTATGGCCCGCCGCCCGTCGGCGGGCCGAGAGCCCGAAGGCGCAGGCCGCCGAGGAAGACCGAAGGCGCCTGCACCCTCGGCCCGACATGTTCGACCACCTTGGAGGTGAGGGTGTCCCAGATCGCAGGCGAGCCCGCGGCCCAGGACTTCGTCGAAGTCCGGCTTCCGGCTGCCGGTGCCTACCTGTCCGTGCTGCGCACCGCCACAGCAGGACTCGCGGCCCGATTGGACTTCACCCTCGACGAGATCGAGGACTTGCGGATCGCGGTCGACGAAGCCTGCGCGATCCTGCTCCAGCAGGCCGTGCCCGGTTCGGTCCTCAGCTGCGTCTTCCGTCTGGTCGACGACTCCCTCGAGGTCACGGTCTCGGCCCCCACCACCGACGGACGCGCCCCCGCGAGGGACACCTTCGCCTGGACGGTGCTCTCCGCGCTCGCGGGCAAGGTCGAATCCACGGTGGACGACGACAAGAACGTCTCGATCAGCCTGTACAAACAGCGCGGCGCGGGACCCGGGCCGGCGTGAGGGACGGGGACGGGCCGGTGCGAGGCGATGAGCGTGGCGCATGGGGTCTGCCATCCGATGGCAGCGAATCCGGCGCGGTCACCGGCGGGAGGCCCGGTCCTGCGGGGATCCGGGGCGCCGCCGGGAACCCCGGGAATCCCGAACAGCAGGCCCGGCCGCATCCGGACACGGAGGACGCTCCGCACGCGGAGCAGCAGGTGGCACGGAGCGACAGGGGCGAGCGCGGCGCGCTCTTCGGCCAGGCCGGGCGCGGGCCGGGGACACCTCCCGGCGGCAGCCGGGGGAGGGCGGGACACATGACTGGGCATCAGCAGCACGATCCGCAGGACCGCAGCGGCGCGAAGGCGCTCTTCGTCGAACTGCGCAAACTTCCCGCGGACAGCGCGGAGTACGCGGAGCTGCGCAACCGCCTCGTCCGTCAGCACCTCCCGCTGGTCGAGCACCTGGCACGGCGCTTCCGCAACCGCGGCGAGCCGCTCGACGACCTCACCCAGGTCGCGACGATCGGCCTGATCAAGTCGGTCGACCGCTTCGACCCGGAACGCGGCGTCGAGTTCTCGACGTATGCGACACCGACCGTGGTCGGTGAGATCAAGCGCCACTTCCGCGACAAGGGCTGGGCGGTCCGCGTACCGCGCCGCCTGCAGGAGCTGCGCCTCGCCCTGACGACCGCGACGGCGGAGCTGTCCCAGCAGCACGGGCGCTCCCCCACGGTCCACGAACTGGCCGAGCGGCTCGGTATCTCCGAGGAAGAGGTCCTCGAGGGCCTGGAGTCGGCGAACGCGTACTCCACCCTCTCCCTGGACGTCCCCGACACGGACGACGAGTCCCCCGCGGTCGCGGACACTCTGGGCGCGGAGGACGAGGCGCTCGAGGGCGTCGAGTACCGCGAATCCCTGAAGCCCCTCCTGGAGGACCTCCCCCCGCGGGAGAAGCGCATCCTCCTCCTCCGCTTCTTCGGCAACATGACCCAGTCCCAGATCGCCCAGGAAGTCGGCATCTCCCAGATGCACGTCTCCCGCCTCCTGGCCCGCACGCTGGCGCAGCTGCGGGAGCGGCTGCTGGTGGAGGAGTAACCAGCCCCTGCGGCGGTAGTCAGCCCCTGCGGCGCTTGAGCAGATCCGAACGAAGTTCGGATGCGGGGTCCGGGGCGGGGGCCCGGTTTCGGGGAGGGGCGGGGCGGGGAGAAAAAACCCGCCCCGGGGCCCCCGCCCGCCCCCGGGGCCCCCCAGCAGCCCCCCCCCCCCCAGCCGCCCCGCCCCCCGCGCCTGACCGCAGCCGCGGCCCTCGCCGCCCTGGAGGGCCTCGCCCTGATCGCCGGCGGCGCCTGGATGCTGATCCAGGGCCTCGCCGGCAACGTCGGCGACGCGACGCAGGCCGAGACCGGCGGCATCACCCTGATCGTCCTCGCGGCAATCCCCTTGCTCGCCGCCCGCGGTCTCCTCAAGCTCCGCAGCTGGAGCCGGGGCCCCGCGATCATCACCCAGATCCTCGCCCTCCCCGTCGCCTGGCAACTCCTCCAGGCCGACAGCATCGCCATCCCAGCCGGCATCGCCCTGGCAGTCGTAGCGGTCACGTCCTTGACCCTCCTGCTCAACCCGACGACGACGCAGGCACTGGGGATCGGCCCGAAGGCTTAGCCCCTGCGGCAGGGGATCGGCCCGAAGGCATAGCCCCCCGCGGCGCACCACCCGCACCCCCCACCACCCCGACCCGGGACGAACCCGGCATCCCAACCCCTCGGTATGGGCCAGATCAACTCCGCTAGGTACCCTTCCCGCATGCGTGCACTCCTCGTGGTCAATCCGGCGGCAACCACCACCAGTGCCCGCACCCGTGACGTACTGATCCACGCCCTCGCCAGCGAGATGAAACTCGAGGCGGTCACGACGGAGTACCGGGGCCACGCCAGAGATCTCGGACGCCAGGCCGCGGAGAGCAAGGACATCGAGCTGGTCGTCGCCCTCGGCGGCGACGGCACCGTCAACGAAGTCGTCAACGGACTGCTTCACAACGGCCCCCGTCCGGAGTCACTTCCCGGACTCGCGGTCGTCCCCGGCGGCTCGACCAATGTCTTCGCCCGCGCCCTCGGCCTCCCGAACGACCCGGTCGAATCCACCGGCGCCCTGCTCGACGCTCTGCGTACGGGAAGTCAGCGCACTGTCGGCCTCGGTCTGGCCTCCGGCACGGAAGGCACCGAGGACGAAGGAGTGCCGGCGCGCTGGTTCACGTTCTGCGCCGGCCTCGGATTCGACGCCAGCGTCATCGGACGAGTCGAACAGCAACGGGAACGCGGCAAACGCTCGACCCATGCGCTTTACGTACGGCAGATGGTCCGCCAGTTCCTCGACGAGCCCAACCGCCGGCACGGAACGATCACGCTCAGTCGCCCCGGCGAGGACCCCGTCAGCGATCTTGTGCTGTCGATAGTCTGCAACACCTCCCCCTGGACCTACCTGGGCAATCGCCCGGTCTACGCGTCCCCGCAGGCCTCCTTCGACACCGGCCTCGACGTGCTCGGCCTGAGCAAGCTGTCGACCCCGGCGATGGCCCGCTACGCCACCCAGCTGCTCACCTCGACCCCCGAGCGCGGCCCCCATGGCAAGCACGCGGAGCTGCTGCACGATCTGACGGACTTCACCTTGCAATCAAAGGCCCCACTCCCCTTCCAGATGGACGGTGACCACTTGGGGCTTCGTACGAGCGTCACCTTCACAGGCGTACGTCGTGCACTGCGTGTGATTGTGTGAGTGGAAGGGCCCAAAGTCCTTTCACTCGAACGTTTAGACCAGGGTCCACCCCATGGAAGTACGGCTGTGAGCTAGCCGACACCGAGGAATCAAAAAAAACTTTCCAGAAGGGGTTGTATCCGCCGTCGAGGTTTGCGAATCTCTTCTTGGCGCTCGACGCGGCTCGCAACATCAGCCCCACGGAGAGCCAGAACCCCTCCTCTCTCACAGGACCTACACCAGGAAACTGGTATCGGCCCTTCACTTGCGGGGGGATTCGTGAAAGCGTTCACATTCACAAGCAACCTGCCAGCAACACCTAGGAGATGGAGCAGCCATGGACTGGCGCCACAACGCCATTTGTCGTGAGGAAGACCCTGAGCTGTTCTTCCCCATCGGCAACACCGGTCCTGCGCTGCTGCAGATCGAGGAAGCCAAGGCCGTCTGCCGTCGCTGCCCCGTCGTGGAGCAGTGCCTGCAGTGGGCGCTCGAGTCCGGCCAGGACTCCGGCGTCTGGGGTGGCCTCAGCGAGGACGAGCGTCGCGCGATGAAGCGCCGCGCCGCCCGCAACCGAGCCCGTCAGGCTTCTGCCTGACGCTCCACCCCGAACGGACCTGAGCCCGGCGGCGCGTACAGCGAGTACGCATCTCCCGCCCCCGAGCCGCAGCGCGCAGTACCCTCAACGCGCAGAGCCGTTTGAAGCTGTAAGCCCCGGACCAACAGGTTCGGGGCTTTCTGCTGCCCAAGTGCCGTACGGGCGCGGCCCCTTGCCCCTTACGAGACCATGAAGTCGTACGGGAAAAGGGGCCGTGTCCGCGTCTAGCGCTGCGGGCGCACCGGGACGTCGAGCAGCACCTGGGTGCCGCGCTCCGGCGCCGGCTTCATGTCGAAGGTGCCGCCCAACTCGCCCTCCACCAGGGTGCGGACGATCTGCAGGCCGAGGTTGCCGGCACGCTTGGGGTCGAAGCCCTCGGGCAGTCCGACGCCGTCGTCCTGGACGGTGATCAGGAGGCGGGCGTCCTTACTGGTGCCGCCGCGTACCGCGGAGACCTCGACGGTGCCGGTCTCGCCCTCGCGGAAGCCGTGCTCCAGGGCGTTCTGCAGGACTTCGGTAAGGACCATCGAGAGCGGAGTGGCGACCTCCGCGTCCAGGATGCCGAAGCGTCCCGTGCGCCGGCCGGTGACCTTGCCCGGGGAGATCTCGGCGACCATCGCGAGCACGCGGTCGGCGATCTCGTCGAACTCGACGCGCTCGTCCAGATTCTGGGACAGCGTCTCGTGGACGATCGCGATGGATCCGACGCGCCGTACCGCCTCTTCGAGCGCCTCACGGCCGCTCTGCGAGTCGATACGGCGGGCCTGCAGCCGCAACAGGGCGGCCACGGTCTGGAGGTTGTTCTTCACCCGGTGGTGGATCTCCCGGATGGTGGCGTCCTTGGTGATCAACTCGCGTTCGCGGCGGCGCAGTTCGGTGACATCGCGCAGCAGCACGAGCGAACCGATCCGCGTCCCCTTCGGCTTGAGCGGAATCGCGCGGAGCTGGATCACACAGTCATTGCCCTCGACCTCGGTCTCGCGCGGAGCCCAGCCGCTGGCCAGCTTGACCAGGGCCTCGTCCACGGGGCCGCGGGACGGGGCCAGTTCCGCCGTGGCCTTGCCCAGATGCTGGCCCACCAGGTCCGCCGCCAGGCCCAGCCGGTGGTACGCGGAGAGCGCGTTGGGCGATCCGTACTGGACGAGGCCCTCCGCGTCGAGCCTGATCAGCCCGTCGCCGACGCGCGGTGACGCATCCATGTCGACCTGCTGCCCGGGGAACGGGAAGGAACCGGCCGCGATCATCTGGGCGAGGTCGGAGGCGCTTTGCAGGTACGTCAGTTCAAGGCGGCTCGGGGTGCGCACGGTCAGCAGGTTCGTATTGCGCGCGATGACGCCGAGGACGCGTCCCTCCCTGCGTACGGGAATGGACTCGACGCGGACCGGAACCTCCTCGCGCCATTCCGGATCGCCTTCGCGCACGATCCGGCCCTCGTCGAGCGCGGCGTCCAGCATGGGCCGGCGGCCGCGCGGCACGAGGTGCCCGACCATGTCGTCCTGATACGAGGTGGGGCCGGTGTTGGGGCGCATCTGGGCGACCGACACATAGCGCGTGCCATCGCGGGTGGGGACCCACAGGACGAGGTCGGCGAAGGAGAGGTCGGAGAGCAGCTGCCACTCCGAGACCAGCAGATGCAGCCACTCGAGGTCGGTGTCCCCGAGGGCGGTGTGCTGGCGTACGAGATCGTTCATGGAGGGCACGTGTGCGAGCGTACCTGGCCGCTTTGGCGCGTGTCCGAGGCGTCGGTCGGGGGCTGGCCCCGGGGCCGGCGCATCCCGTACGGGCCCGGAAAACACCCGCGGGCCGCGGCGCCTGGGAGGGACCCTCAACCCGCCCGGCACCGCAGCCCGGAGTTGCATCGGCCACCGGGTGTGCGGACCCACGGACCGAGTGGGGGTGCGCGCGCAGTCAGGGCAGAGAGCGCTGCACCCCACTCCGCTCTTCTGTGCGGGAAGAGCGGAAGCTTGTGGTTGCGTCAGGGGCCTGGGCCCCACCCCGCATTGTGGACTAGACCATTATCCGATGTCCATGCGTCGGGAGATGTTTGTTCTCGTCTCTTTCTCCAACGTCCCGTCGCAGGAAAAAGTTCACCCCGGCACGGATTCGGTCCGTGCGCCGGCGGGCGCGGAGGGCCAGGCGCGCATGGCCAGTTGGGCGACCTGCTCCAGTTCCTCGGCGCTCGCACCGTCGCGGGCCTGCTGCGACATGCCCTGGAAAACGGCGGCGACATGGCGGGCCAGGACCCGGGCGTCCGCATCCGGCGGCAGGTGGCCGGCCGCGATATCGGCCCTGATCCGGCGTTCGAAATCGGCCACATTGGCGTTGCGCTGCGCCCGCAGGGACTCCTCGACCTCGGAGTTGGTGCAGTTGGTGGCCGCGTGGATCACCAGGCAGCCGTGCGGATGCCCCGGCTCGGTGAACGCGGTCGCCACCTCGCGCAGCATCCGCTCGAACCCGGCGCGGGCGGTGGTCTCGGCTTCGAGGGCGCGGCCGGCGACCGACCCGTGGGTGCGCCCGTACTCGACGAGGACCTCGGCGAAGAGCGACCGCTTGTCGCCGAACGCGGCGTACAGGCTGGGCGGCCCGATCCCCATGGCACGCGTGAGGTCGGAGACCGAGGTCGCCTCGTATCCCCGCTCCCAGAAGATCTGCAGCGCCTTCTCGAGCGCCGTGGCCCGGTCGAAGGAACGGGGGCGGCCGCGGGGCTTCGAGCCGGCCCTGGGGCCGTCGGCCTGCTGCTTGTCGGCGTGCTTCTCCACCATGGGGTGAATTCTATAGCGGGCACTAGAAATCTTGCGGTGGCGTGGGCTAGCTTTCTTTCTGTAGCGACCACTAGCGAAAAGAGGGACGCAGTCATGAGCGTGCTCGCAGGCAGGCTTACGGGGAAGACGGCGCTGGTCACGGGCGGCAGCCGGGGCATCGGACGCGGGATCGCGGAGCGGCTCGGGCGGGACGGTGCACGGGTGGCGGTGCACTACGGGAGCAACGAGACGGCGGCCAAGGAGACGGTCACGGCGATCGAGGAGGCCGGAGGTTCGGCCTTCGCGATACGGGCGGAGCTCGGGGTGCCGGGGGACGCGGCGGAGCTGTGGGCGGAGTTCGACCGACAGGCGGAGGGGCTGGACATTCTGGTCAACAACGCGGGGATAGGGGTGAGCGAGCCCTTCGCGACGCTCCAGGAGGAGGAGTACGAGCGGGTGTTCGCGGTGAACGCCAAGGCGCCGTTCTTCGTCACCCAGCTCGGTGCGCGGCGGCTGCGGGACGGCGGGCGGATCATCAATGTCTCGTCGGGGCTCTCCCATGCGTCGGTCATGCCGCATCTGGTCGCGTACGCGATGACGAAGGGTGCCCTCGACGTCTTCACCCGCGATCTGTCCAAGGTGCTCGGGCCGCGCGGGATCACGGTGAACGCGGTGGCGCCGGGCATCGTCGACACCGACATCAACGCCGACTGGCTGCGCACCAGCGACGAGGCGTGGGCGAACGCCGCCTCGATGTCCGCGCTCGGCCGGGTGGGAGCGCCGTCGGACATCGCGGATGTGGTGGCCTTCCTCGCGTCGGAGGACGGGAGGTGGGTGACCGGGCAGTGGATCGACGCGACGGGCGGGTCGCTGGCGTAGGAGCGATTGGGTCCCGCGCTTCGGGTCAGTGGGTTTCGGTGACCTTGGCCAAGGCGCGGGGGGCGTCCGGGTCCTGGCCGCGGGCGATCGTGACCTCGTAGGCGAGGAGTTGGAGGGGGAGGATTTCCAGGATGGGCTGGAGCTCTTCGGCCAGGCCGGCGGTGGGCAGCTCGAAGCCGGCCGAGGCGGCGGCGACCTGTTCGCGCGGGCCGATGACGACCAGATCGGCGCCGCGGCCGCGGAGGCGGTCGAGGACGGGCTGCAGGGCTTCGCCACCCTTGCCGTCCGTGACGACCGCGATCACCGGGGAGATGTTGTCGACCATGGCGAGCGGGCCGTGCAGCAGGTCCGCGCCGGAGTACGAGAGGGCGGGGATGTAGCTGGTCTCCATCAGCTTGAGGGCGGCTTCCTTGGCGGTCGGATAGCCGTAGCCGCGGGACGTGATGACCATGCGTTCGGCGAAGCGGTAGCGCGAGGCCAGTTGCTTCACCTCGTCCCCGCGGGCGAGGAGTTCGGCGGCCAGGTCGGGCAGTACGGCCGCCTCGGCGCCGTCGCCGCCGCGCAGGCCCTCGACGAAGAGGTAGAGCGAGAGGAGGGAGGCCGTATAGGTCTTCGTCGCGGGGAGCGCCTTCTCGGGGCCGGCGAGGATGTCGATGTGGTGCTCGGAGACCGCGGCCAACGGGGAGTCCGGGTTGTTGGTCACGGCGAGCGTGATCGCTCCGGCGTCGCGGGCCGCCTTGGTGGAGTCGACCAGGTCGGGTGAGCCACCGGACTGGCTGACCGTGATGACCAGGACATCACGCAGATCGGGGCGGGCGCCGTAGGCCGTCGTGGTGGACATGGAGGCGAGGCCGCAGGGCAGGCCGAGCCGGATCTCGAGGAGGTACTTGGCGTACAGGGCGGCGTTGTCGGAGGTGCCGCGGGCGGTGAGGAGCACGAAACGGGGGCTGCGGGCGGAGATCTGATCGGCGACGGCGCGGATCCTCGGTGCGCCCTGCTCCAGAATCCGCCGCAGCACGGTGGGCTGCTCCGCCATCTCGGCCGCCATGATCCGGCCGGCCTGCTCACTGAGGGGCGACATGCTGGGTTACCTTCCCGGGTTGGCCTTCCCTCAGTCTGCGCCGGGCGGCGCGGGTGTGCTGCCTGGTGGGGGCCATCGGCCGGGGTTGCGCCGCGCTGCCCGCGCCCGGCTGCGCTGCGGAGGCCGGGGCGGCGGCGGGGTTCGCGACGGCGTGGCACGGCGGGGCGCGGGACCGTGGCCACCGCCGCGCCACCGCCTTGCCGCGCTGTGTCTCGCCCCGCTCCGACCCACCTCGCCAAGCCGCGCCTCGCCCTTCGCCCGCGCCGCCCTTCGCCCCGCGCCGCCCCGCGCCCCGCCCTTCGCCCTCGCCGCCCGCCCCCCGCCCCTCCCCGCTCCGCGCCCGGCGCCCGGCGCCCCGCCCAGCCTGGCCCCCCCGCCCCGCCCGGGCTGACCCGCGCCGGATTCTGCGTGCACGAGCGGAGCAGTTCCGGGGGCGGGGCGGGGTCGGCTCTGTTAGATTGGTCTATACCACAACGTCATCTCTTCTCCCTTCGCCCACTCTCCAGATCGGCAGGCCCAGCGTGGAAGTTGTCATCGTCAAGGACGCCAAGGCAGGCGGCGAGCTCATCGCGGGGGCCATCGTGGACCTGCTGGCCCGCAAGCCCGACGCGCTGCTCGGCGTGGCCACCGGCTCCACCCCGCTGCCCATCTACGACGCGCTGATCGCCCAGGTGAACGCCGGTGCGGTGGACGCCTCGAAGGCGCGGATCTGCCAGCTCGACGAGTACGTGGGGCTGCCCGCGGGACACCCCGAGTCGTACCGCGCGACCGTGCTCCGCCAGGTCGTCGAGCCGCTCGGGCTGCCCGAGACGCAGTTCATGGGCCCCGACGGCAGCGCCGAGGACGTGCAGGCCGCGTGTGACGCGTATGACGAGGCGCTGGCCTCGGCTGGTGGCGTGGATCTCCAGATCCTCGGGATCGGCACCGATGGGCACATCGGGTTCAACGAGCCCTGCTCGTCGCTCGCTTCGCGTACGCGGATCAAGACGCTGATCGAGCAGACCCGGATCGACAATGCGCGGTTCTTCGACAACGACATCGACCAGGTCCCGCACCACGTGATCACCCAGGGCATCGGCACCATCCTCGACGCCCGCCACCTGGTGCTGCTCGCGACCGGCGAGGGCAAGGCCGACGCCGTGGCACAGACCGTGGAGGGCCCGATCTCCTCGCTGGTGCCCGCCTCCGCGCTGCAGCTGCACCGGCATGCGACGGTCGTGGTCGACGAGGCCGCCGCCTCCAAGCTGAAGCTGGCGGACTACTTCCGCCACGCGTTCGACAACAAGCCGGACTGGCAGGGCATTTAAGGGACGTCCCGGGCCCGGCCCCTCTCAGGGCTGGGCCCCCGGGCCTCGCTTCGGGCTCCGCCCGGCCGCCCGCCACCCCGCACTCTGGACATACGAAGTGGGCCCCCTCCGCACCGGAGGGGGCCCGCCCCCCCCCCCCCCCCCCGCGCCGGGCCCCCCGCGCCGGGGGCCCGGGCTTTTGCCGTCGAGGACGCGGGCGGTCAGGCGCCGGTGAGCACTTCCGCCGCGGCGACCCCGCACACCCGGGCCGCGCCGTACGTCGCCACGTGCAGCGCACCGCGGGGCTCGGACTGCGGCACGCCCATCTCGACCACAACGGTGTCGGGCCGTGCGGCGATCAGCGCATCAAGGGCTGAGGCCATCCACGCGTGCCGGTGCTCGTCGCGGACCACGGCCACGATGCGGCGCGAGCCCGCGGCCGCGAGCAGCGCGTCGGCCGACACCCCGTCCCCGTAGGAGCCGGTCTCCGTGCCCGGGAGCCGGCGGCCCAGTTCGGCCGCCACGCCCCAGGGCGTCTCGTCGCCGACCGCGATGTTGGCCATCGGCGTGAAGGCCGCCACGTAGGCCGGAGCGTCGAGCAGCGGACCGGAGCCCGTCACCGTGAGCGCCCGGCGGGCGGCGACCAGGCCGATGTCCGTCTGCGGCGCGCGGTCCTCCCGTACCGAAGAAGCCGTCCACTCCCCCAGCGCTCGGACCCGGGCGGCCGCGTCCGCGAGGCGCTCCTCGGGGAGTTCGCCGCTGCGGACCGCCGCGATGAGCGCGTCCCGCAGGCGCAGCACCGTGTCCTCGTCCGCGAGACCGCCGCCCACGCAGATCGCGTCGGCGCCGGCGGCGATGGCGAGGACGCTGCCGCGTTCGATGCCGTACGTCGCGGAGATGGCCTGCATCTCCATGCCGTCCGTGACGATCAGACCGTCGAAGCCCAGCTCCTCGCGCAGCAGTCCGGTGAGGATGCGGCGCGAGAGCGTGGCGGGACGTTCGGAATCCAGCGTTGGCAGCAGGATGTGCGCGCTCATGACGGCCTTGGTGCCGGCGGCGATCGCGGCGCGGAACGGCGCCAACTCCCGTTCCCGCAGCACCTCGACCGACACGTCGATGCTCGGCAGCGCGTGGTGCGAGTCGACGCTCGTGTCGCCGTGGCCCGGGAAGTGCTTGGTGCAGGCCGCGACACCGGAGGACTGCAGGCCCCGGACGTACGCGGCCGTGTGCCGGGCCACCGACGACGGATCCGCGCCGAAGGAGCGGACGCCGATGACGGGGTTGTCGGCGTTGGAGTTGACGTCCGCCGAGGGCGCCCAGTTGAGGTTGACGCCGCAGGCCGCGAGACGGCGGCCGAGCTCGGCCGCGACGTCATGGGTCAGATCGGCGTCGTCGACCGCGCCGAGCGCATGGTTGCCGGGGAACGACGAGCCGCTGCGCACCTCGAGGCGGGTGACGTCGCCGCCCTCCTCGTCGATGGCGACGAGGACTCCGTCGCGTTCGGCCCGCAACTGGGCGGTGAGCGCGGCGAGTTGCTCCGGCGTATGGATGTTGCGGCCGAACAGGCCGACCGAGTGAAGGCCTTCACCGATCCGGCGAAGCAGCCAGTCCGGGGCGCTGGTCCCGACGAAGCCGGGCTGCAGGACGGCAAGGGCGTCACGGGTCAACGTGTCGGTGCCGTGGGCGAGTGTCGTCATGTGCGGGTGTTCATCCCTTCACGGCGCCTGAGGTCAGACCGCTGACGGCCCGGCGCTGCAGGAAGACGAAGAGGATCAGGATCGGGATCGCGAACAGTGAGGACGCTGCCATGGTGGCACCCCAGTCGTCACCGAAGTTGGTCTGGAAGCGCTGCAGCCAGATCGGCAGGGTCTGCGCCTCGGCCTGCTTGTTGAGGACAAGGACGAGCGGGAACTCGTTCCAGGCCGTGATGAAGCCGAACAGCGAGGTGGCCATCAGACCGGGCGCGAGCAACGGGAAGATCACCTTGCGGAAGGCCTGCATCCGCGAGCAGCCGTCCACCATCGCCGACTCCTCCAGCTCCTTCGGAATGGCGGCGACGAAGCCGCGCAGCGTCAGGATCGTGAAGGGCAGCACCATCATCATGTAGAAGAGGGTGAGCGGGATCAGGCTGTTGAGCATGTCGGAATCGCGGACGAGGAAGTAGATCGCGATGACCATGACTTCCCAGGGCGCCATCTGCGCGACCATGAAGCCGATGATGAAGCCGCGCCGTCCCTTGAACCGCATCCGCGCCAGGGCGAACGAGCCGGCCAGCGCGATGAGCAGCGAGAAGACCACCGCGCCGACGGTGACGGTGAGCGAGTTGCGCACCAGGGTCCAGAAGTTGGGTGCGCCGAGCGCCGTGTTGAAGTGCTCGAAGGTGAAGTCGACGGGGAACCAGACCGGGTTCTCGCTGATGATGTCGATCGTCGGCTTGAAGGACGTCGCGAACATCCAGTAGACGGGGAACACGAGCCCGAGGAACAGGATGAAGGCGACCACATTGGGCCATGCGCGGCCGAACAGTGAGCGCTTCACAGCTCGTCCTCCTCTTGCTTGAGCACCAGACGCAGGTAGTACGAGGTCAGACCCAGCAGGACCAGGATCGTGAGCAGCGAGATGGCCGCGCCCACTCCGTAGTGCTGGTTGCCGACGCCCTCGATGAAGGCGTACACGGGAAGGATCTCCGTCATCCGGTCGGGGCCGCCCTCATTGATGGCGAAGACCTGGGCGAACGCCTTGAAGATCCAGATGACTTCGAGGAACGTCGTCGCGAACAGAAACGGACGCAGCGTCGGGAACGTGACGTTCGTGAAGCTCTTCCAGGCGCCGGCGCCGTCGAGCGACGCGGCCTCGTAGAGCTCCTTGGGGATGGTGGTCGTCGCGGCGTAGAGGTTGATCGCGACGAACGGTATGGACTGCCAGACGAGCAGGATCACCAGGACGGTGAAGGTGGACATCTGGCTGCCGAACCAGTTGTAGTCCGCCATGCCCTCGAAGCCCAGCTTCGCGAGGACCCAGTTGACCACCCCGTACCGGGAGGCGAAGAGCCACTGGAAGACGGTGGTGGCCGCGATGGTCGGCATGGCCCAGGCGAGCACGAGGCCCAGCAGGAGCAGCAGCCGCATCTTCTTGCCGAGCCGCGCGAGCAGCAGACCGACGAGCGTGCCGACGATCATGATCAGTACGACGTTGACGGCCGTGAACACGATCGAGCGGCCGGTGACCCGCCAGAAGTCGTCGCTGCCGAGGATCTCGGTGTAGTTCTCGACGCCGTTCCACTCGGTGAGGTGCTGGATGAGCTGGCGCATATTGAGGTTCTGGAACGACAGCAAGCCGTTCTTGACCAGCGGCCAGCCGAGCAGCACCAGGGTGGCTGCGAGGGCGGGGAGAAGCAGGAGGTACGGGGCGAGTCTGGCGCTGCGGGCACGCTTGCTCTCCTGAGTGCGCGGCCCCCCTCCCCCGTCCGACTTATGGACCTCTACCGGGCCCGTTCCCGGGCGGTCGGTCTGCACGGTCATGCTCGCCATCTCTTTCGTGGGGCGTACCGAAAGCATGCGCGTCCTGCGGGTGCGCGCACAGCGTGCCGGGGGCCGGGCCGGCGAACGGCCGGCCCCCGGCTGCGACTTACCGCTGCACTGCGGCGTCGGAGTTACTGCTCGGCGGAGCTCCGCGGTGCCGGTGCCGATGACTTCTCATCCGCACACCCGCTCACCGCGGAGACCGCGTGTCCGGCGATCCGGCGTTACTGCTTCTGCGCGAGGCGCTTGTTGAACTCTTCCTCGACCGACTTGGCGGCTTCCTCATGCGACTTTCCGTTGAGGAAGGCGGTCATGTAGGTCTTGATCGGGTTCGGGGCGTTCTCCACCGCGGCCCACTCCGCGATCAGCGGGGTGGTGCCACCGACGGCGGCGGCCGGAGCGGCGGCCTCGGCGGCCGGGTTGCCCGTCAGGTTGGACTGCAGCGACTCCTTGTTCGGGATGACGCCGTTGAGCTTGGCCAGCTGGCCCTCGAACTTGTCGGAGAGGGCGATCTTCAGGAACTCCTTCGCGAGCTCCTGCTTCTCGCTGCCCTCGGCGACCGCGAGGTTGGAGCCACCGAGGAAGACGCTCTCCGGCTTGTCGGCGGTCTCACCCGGGATGGTGAAGTAGCCGATCTCCTTCTCGATCGCCGGGTTGGCCTTGATGGCGATGCCGGCTTCCCAGCCCATGCCGATGAAGGCGCCGACCTTGCCCTTGGCGAAGACCTCACCCTGCTGCGGGGTGGCCTCGTCCTTGTCCTTGGGGGCCTTGGAGTAGTCCGCGTACTTCTTGTAGAGCTCCATGGCCTCGCCGACCTTGGGGTCGCCCAGGTTGGAGACCCACTTGTCGCCGTCCTTCTTCACGAGCTCGGCACCCTTGCCGATGGTGAGCCCGTCGAAGAAGTACCAGTTCTGGCCGGGCAGGTAGAGCGGCTCGGCCTTGCCCTTGGCCTTGATCTTGTCGAGGGCCGCGAAGAACTCGTCGCGGGTCTTGGGGACCTCGGTGACGCCGGCCTCCTTGAAGACCGCCTTGTTGTACAGGACGACGCGGTTGGCGAAGTACCACGGGGCGCCGTACTGCTTGCCGTCGAAGACCGAGGACTTGTTGAGCGACTCGGCCCACTCGCCGCCGATCTCGCTCTTGAGGTCACCGAGGTCGGCCAGGCCGCCGGTCTGGGCGTACGCCGGGGTCTGGGTGTTGCCGATCTCGAAGACGTCGGGCGGGTTCTCCTCGGAGAGCGCCGTGGTCAGCTTCTGCTGGATGCCGTTCCACTGCTGGACTTCGACCTTCAGCTTGGCGCCGGTCTTCTTCTCGAACTCGGCCGTGAGGTCCTTGACCCAGGCGTCCGGCGTGGAGCCGTCCATCGCCCAGAACGTCAGGGTCTGGCCCTTGAAGCTGTCGGGGCCTTTCTTGCCTTCGCTGCCCTTGTCGCCGCTGTCGTCCCCGCATGCGGCAATGGACATCATCATCGCTGCGACACCCGCAGCCGCAATCAGCTTGCGCTTCACGTCACCCTCCTCAGGGATCTGCCCACCCCCCTGCCCACTGCGGTGACATACGCCAAGTACTCCCGTGGGGCTGGGACCTGGTCTTTAATGGTGTAGACCAGTACGGGGAGCTTGGCCTAGACCTTTGGGGGTGTCAAGGGTGTATAAGAGGGGTCCCACATCCCGTTACCGGACCGACACCTGAGCTACAGCGACAGGCCGGGACAGGGCCGTGTCACGATGTGAGCCGCGATTAACGGAGGAGCCGGTGACGGCAGCAGCACAGGAGCCGCGCAAGAGCGTCACACTCGGCGGCCAGGAGACGGGCGGGACGGGCGGACGTATGGGCACCGAGGCGGGCGACCCCAAGAGCACACAGCGGGGCACCGCGGCGGCCGAGCCGACGAGCACCGGGCGGGCCGCCCGCGTCCCCAAGTACTACCGCCTGAAGCGGCACTTGCTCGATATGACGGAGACGCTGCCGCCGGGCACGCCCGTACCGCCGGAGCGCACGCTCGCGGCCGAGTTCGACACCTCGCGCACCACCGTGCGCCAGGCGCTGCAGGAACTGGTGGTCGAGGGCCGGCTCGAGCGGATCCAGGGCAAGGGGACCTTCGTCGCCAAGCCCAAGGTCTCCCAGTCGCTCCAACTCACCTCGTACACCGAGGACATGCGGGCCCAGGGCCTCGAACCCACCTCGCAGCTCCTCGACATCGGCTACATCACCGCCGACGACCGGCTCGCCGAACTGCTCGACATCACCACCGGCGGCCGCGTCCTGCGCATCCAGCGGCTGCGGCTCGCGAACGCGGAGCCGATGGCCATCGAGACCACGCATCTGTCGGCCAAGCGCTTCCCTGCGCTGCGCCGCTCGCTGGTCAAGTACACCTCGCTGTACACCGCGCTCGCCGAGGTCTACGACGTGCATCTCGCCGAGGCCGAGGAGACCATCGAGACCTCCCTGGCCACGCCGACCGAGGCGGCCATGCTCGGCACGGACGTGGGCCTGCCGATGCTGATGCTGTCGCGCCACTCGGTGGACGCGGAGGGCAAGCCGGTGGAGTGGGTGCGCTCGGTGTACCGCGGCGACCGGTACAAGTTCGTGGCGCGCCTGAAGCGGCCGCAGGACTAAGGCAGTTGGGCCTCTTCCGTCGCGCGGTGTAGCGCAGATCACATTCCTGCTCTACCGTCCTCCCGTCGCCGCATGAACGGGAGGGACGCCCGTGTCGACCGCAGTCACCGGCAGCAGCCCCAACAAGACCCGCTCCATCGTCATCTGGACCGTCGTCGCCCTCGTGGGCGCGGCGGGCTGGACCATGCTCGCCCTGTCGCGCGGCGAGGAGGTGTCGGCCGCCTGGATGGTGGCCGCCGCGCTCGGCTCGTACGCGATCGGTTACCGCTTCTACTCGAAGTTCATCGCGTACAAAGTCCTGAAGGTCGACAAGACGCGGGCCACTCCCGCCGAACGGCTCGACAACGGGATCGACTACCAGCCCACCGACCGCCGGGTGCTCTTCGGGCACCACTTCGCCGCGATCTCCGGCGCGGGTCCGCTGGTCGGCCCGGTGCTCGCCGCACAGATGGGCTATCTGCCCGGCACCATCTGGATCATCGCCGGCGTGATCTTCGCCGGCGCCGTCCAGGACATGGTGGTCCTGTTCTTCTCGACCCGCCGCAACGGCCGTTCGCTCGGCCAGATGGCGCGTGAGGAGATCGGCCCGGTGGGTGGCGCGGCCGCGCTGCTCGCGGTCTTCGCCATCATGATCATCCTGCTCGCGGTGCTCGCGCTCGTGGTCGTGAACGCGCTTGCCGAGTCCCCGTGGGGCACTTTCTCCATCGGGATGACCGTCCCGATCGCCCTGTTCATGGGCTTCTACCTGCGGGTGATCAGGCCCGGGCGGATCGCAGAGGTCTCGCTGATCGGCGTGGCCCTGCTGCTGCTCGCGCTGATCGCGGGCCGCTGGGTGGCCAAGTCCTCCTGGGCCGAGGCCTTCACGCTGAGCAAGGAGTCGCTGGTCATCTGGCTGGTGGCATACGCGTTCATCGCCTCCGTGCTGCCGGTGTGGATGCTGCTCGCGCCGCGCGACTATCTGTCGACCTTCATGAAGCTCGGCACCATCGGACTGCTCTTCATCGGCGTCGTGGTCGCCGCGCCCACCCTGAAGATGGACGCGGTCACGGACTTCGCCACCCAGGGCACGGGACCGGTCTTCGCCGGCTCACTCTTCCCCTTCGTGTTCATCACCATCGCCTGCGGTGCCCTGTCCGGCTTCCACTCGCTGATCTCCTCGGGCACGACGCCGAAGATGGTCGAGAAGGAGACCCAGGTCCGCATGATCGGGTACGGCTCCATGCTGTTGGAGTCGTCCGTGGCGATCATGGCCATGATCGCGGCCTGTGTGCTCGACCCGGGGCTCTACTTCGGGATGAACTCGGCGCCCGCGGTGCTCGGCGAGACCGCCCAGGACTGGGTGAACACCATCCAGGGCTGGGGCTTCAGCCTCACCGAGGCCGATATGGCGGCCTATGCGAAATCGGTCGAGGAGGCCTCGCTCTGGGGCCGAACGGGAGGGGCGCCGACCTTCGCGATCGGAGTGGCGGACATCTTCGCTTCGGTGACCGGCGACGGGATGAAGGCGTTCTGGTACCACTTCGCGATCATGTTCGAGGCGCTGTTCATCCTCACCGCCCTGGACGCCGGCACCCGCGTGGGCCGGTTCATGCTGCAGGACACCCTCGGCAATGTGTACAAGCCGCTCAAGCGCGTGAGCTGGTGGCCGGGCCTGATCGTCTGCAGCGCGATCGTGTGCGGCCTGTGGGGCTACTTCCTGTGGGTCGGCGTACGCGATCCGCTCGGCGGGATCAACCAGCTCTTCCCGCTCTTCGGCATCTCCAACCAGCTGCTCGGCGCGGTCGCCCTCACGGTCTGCACGACGCTGCTCATCAAGTCCGGGCGGCTCAAGTGGGCCTGGGTGACGGGGGTTCCGCTGATCTGGGTGGCGGTGACGACGCTCACCGCCAGCTGGCAGAAGGTGTTCTCCGGCGATCCGCGCGTCGGCTTCTTCGCGCAGGGCGACAAGGCGCAGGCGGCGATCGACAGCGGACAGCTGGAGGGCAAGGCCCTTCAGGACGCCGAGACGATCGTCACCAACACCACGGTGGACGGCGTGCTTTCGGCGCTCTTCGCGGTCCTCGTCGTCGTGGTCATCGCCGACGCGGCCCGGGTATGCATCAAGGCGATCCGTCATCCGGAGACGGTCGTCTCGCACGAGGAGCCGTACCTGGAGTCCAAGTACGTGGCTCCGGCGCAGCTGTTCCCGACCAAGGAGGAGAAGGCCGAGCTGGCGGCGGCCGGCCTCGGGTCGGGTGGCGGGCGCACCGACGGGCCGCGAGAAGAAGTGGCCCCATGACCCTGAAGGTGGCCCCAAGATCCTGAAGGTGGCCCCATGACCCTGAAGGTGACTCCATGACCGTGAAGTCCGCTACCTCCAAGATCTGGTGGTACGTACGGGAGTTGACCGGCGAGACGGCGTACGAACGCTATGTCGCTCACGTACGCAAAGACCATCCGGACGCTCCCGTGCAGAGCCGCCGCGCGTTCGAGCGGGAGCGCACCGACCAGCAGGAGGCGGATCCCCGGCAGGGGTTCCGCTGCTGCTGAGGCCGGATCCTCCGTCGCCGAGGCGGGGTCTCCACCGGCAGGCTGTTCACATACGTGGGTAAAGCCCCTGTCCGCAGACCGATATGCGGACAGGGGCTTCCGTATCCCGGTCCGGCACCCCTAGATTTCGGCCGAGTTACACGGTGATCAAGGGGACGGAGCCACCATGCCGGAGCCGGCGACGGACACAGCAAGACCACAACGGAAGATAAGCACCAAATCGGTCGTCATCTGGACGCTCGTCGGGCTGGTCGGCGCCACCGGCTGGGGAGTGCTCGCCCTCTCGCGCGGTGAGGAGATCTCGGCGGCGTGGCTGCTCGCGGCGGCCCTCGGCTCGTATGCGATCGCGTACCGCTTCTACTCGAAGTTCATCGCCAACCGGGTCCTGAAGGTCGACAAGAAGCGCGCCACCCCGGCCGAGCGCCTCGACAACGGTGTCGACTTCCACCCCACCGACCGCCGCGTGCTCTTCGGCCACCATTTCGCGGCCGTCGCGGGCGCGGGTCCGCTGGTCGGCCCGGTGCTCGCCGCACAGATGGGTTATCTGCCGGGCACCATCTGGATCGTGGCCGGCGTGATCTTCGCCGGCGCCGTCCAGGACATGGTGGTCCTGTTCTTCTCGACCCGCCGCAACGGCCGTTCGCTCGGCCAGATGGCGCGGGACGAGATCGGCCCGTTCGGCGGTGCGGCCGCGCTCGTCGCCGTATTCGCCATCATGATCATCCTGCTCGCGGTGCTCGCCCTGGTGATCGTGAACGCGCTCGTCGGCTCGCCCTGGGGTGTCTTCTCCATCGCGATGACCATCCCGATCGCCCTGTTCATGGGCGTCTACCTGCGGGTCCTGCGCCCCGGCCGGGTCACCGAGGTCTCGGTCATCGGCGTCGCACTGCTGCTCTTCGCCATCGTCGCGGGCCGTTGGGTCGCCGAATCCTCGCTCGCCGAGGCGTTCACGCTGTCCAAGGGCTCGCTGGTCATCTGGATGGTCGTCTACGGCTTCCTGGCCTCCGTACTGCCCGTATGGATGCTGCTCGCGCCGCGCGACTACCTCTCGACCTTCATGAAGGTCGGCACGATCGTGCTGCTCGCGCTCGGCGTCGTCATCGCGATGCCGACGATGAAGATGGACGCGGTCACCGACTTCGCGACCAACGGCGCGGGGCCGGTCTTCGCCGGATCGATGTTCCCGTTCGTGTTCATCACCATCGCCTGCGGTGCGCTCTCCGGCTTCCACGCCCTGGTCTCCTCCGGTACGACGCCGAAGATGATCCAGAAGGAGACGCAGGTCAGGCTCGTCGGCTACGGCTCGATGCTCACCGAGTCGTTCGTCGCGATCATGGCCGTGATCTGCGCCTGCATCCTGGAGCCGGGGCTGTACTTCGCGGTCAACTCCCCCGCGGGCGCGCTCGGTCCGACGCTCGAGTCCGCCTCCCAGTTCGTGACCGGACTCGGCTTCTCCATCACGCCCGACCAGCTCGCGCTGGCGGCGAAGGAGGTCGGCGAGCCCGCCATCACGGCCAAGACCGGTGGCGCGCCCACCTTCGCGCTCGGTATGTCGGAGATCTTCTCCGCGGTGGTCGGCGGCGCCGGGATGAAGGCGTTCTGGTACCACTTCGCGATCATGTTCGAGGCCCTGTTCATCCTCACGACCGTCGACGCCGGTACGCGCGTGGGCCGCTTCATGCTCCAGGACACCCTCGGCAACGTGTGGAAGCCGCTGCGGGACGTCTCCTGGAAGCCGGGCGTCTGGCTGACGAGCGCCGTCGTGGTCGGCGGCTGGGGCTACTTCCTGTGGGTCGGTGTGCACGACCCGCTGGGCGGCATCAACCAGCTGTTCCCGCTCTTCGGTATCGCCAACCAGCTGCTCGCGGCGGTCGCCCTCGCCGTCTGCACGACCCTGCTCATCAAGTCGGGCCGCCTCAAGTGGGCCTGGGTGACCGGCATTCCGCTCGCGTGGGACGCGGCGGTCACGCTGACCGCGAGCTGGCAGAAGGTGTTCTCGGACGATGTGAAGGTCGGCTTCTTCGCCCAGCGCAACGAGTACCAGGAAGCACTCGACAAGGGCCTCACGAAGTACAAGACGGCGCAGAGCCGGGACGCCATGGAGACGGTCGTCACCAACTCCACCGTGGACGGCGTCCTCGCCGCGATCTTCGCGATCCTGATCATCATCGTCCTGGCCGACGCGACCCGCGTCTGCATCAAGGCGATCCGCAACCCGGGTACGGCGGAACTCAAGGAAGCCGAGTACGTCGAGTCCAAGATCGTGGCACCGGCGGGTCTGTGGCCGACGGCCGAGGAGAAGGCGGAGCTTGCGGCGGCGGGCGCCACAGGCGCTGACAAGGACTCCGGCGGTACGCCGGTGGCGGCCGGGAAGCCCTGATGACGCTCCTCAAGGAGATCCGCTACTGGTGGCGCGAGCTGTCGGGCGAATCGGTGTACGACCGGTACGCAGCCCACGCCCGCTCCCACGGCCAAGTCCCCAAGTCCCGGCGTGAGTTCGAACGGGACCGGACGGACGCCAGGGAGGCGGACCCGCGGGAGGGGTTCCGGTGCTGCTGAGCAGCGCGTAAGGGGGTGGCCCCCGGTGCGAGAGGTTCGCGCACCGGGGCCGCTGCCGTTGCCGGACGGCCCGTACGGCCGGGTAAATCCGTCGACAACGCCCCCGGTGCCCGGCAAGGTGGTCGCCCGTGACCAGCAGTGAACTGTGGACCCGCGCGACCGCCGAACGCTACGACGCCGAAGAGACCGGGATGTCCTCGGCCGCCGTACTCGGACCGACCCTCGACTTCCTCGCCGAACTCGCCGGAGACGGCCGGGCGTTGGAGTTCGCCATCGGGACGGGACGCGTCGGCGTCCCGCTCAGCGAGCGCGGCGTACCGGTGGCGGGCATCGAGCTGTCCGAGCCCATGGCAGCGGTACTGCGCCGCAAGGCCGACGAGGAGACCCTCCCGGTGACCATGGGAGACATGGCCACCACCGTCGTCCCCGGCGCGTTCTCCCTGGTCTACCTCGTCTACAACACGATCACGAACCTGCTCACCCAGGACGAGCAGGTCGCATGCTTCCGCAACGCGGCCCGCCATCTCGCGCCCGGCGGCCGTTTCGTCATCGAACTGGGCGTGCCGCCGCTGCGCTTCCTGCCACCGGGCCAGGTCGCGGTGCCGTTCGACGTCTCCGAACGCCATCTCGGCTTCGACACCTTCGACCTGGTCGAGCAGATCCTCGTCTCGCACCACTTCACCCGGGACGGCGACGACGGCCGCTACCGGCGCGAGAACTCCCGCCACCGGTACGCCTGGCCGGCCGAACTCGACCTGATGGCCAAGCTCGCCGGCCTGGAACTGGAGAAGCGCGTCGCGGACTGGAACGGATCCCCGTTCACCCAGGAGTCCGCGAAGCACATCTCCGTCTGGCGCAAGCCGGCTTGAACGGCATCCGCCTCCGTCGGCGCCCCCGCCGACTAGAACTCGTCGTCGAACGACACCGAGCCCTCCACCGCCACCTGGTACGCCGACGGCCGGCGCTCGAAGAAGTTGGTCAGCTCCTGGACGCCCTGGAGTTCCATGAAGGAGAAGGGGTTCTCGGAACCGTAGACAGGGGCCAGCCCCAGGCGGCGCAGGCGGTCGTCCGCCACGCACTCCAGGTACTGACGCATCGAGTCCGTGTTCATCCCGGGGAGCCCGTCGCCGCACAGGTCGCGGCCGAACTGCAGCTCGGCGTCCACGGCCTCGGCCAGCATCGCGCGGATCTCGTCTTCGAGCTGCTCGTCAAAGAGCTCCGGCTCTTCCTTGCGGACCGTGTCGACCACTTCGAAGGCGAAGCTCATGTGGCAGGTTTCGTCCCGGAACACCCAGTTGGTCCCCGTGGCGAGCCCATGCAGCAGCCCCCGCGAGCGGAACCAGTACACGTACGCGAAAGCCCCGTAGAAGAAGAGCCCCTCGATGCAGGCCGCGAAGCAGATCAGGTTGAGGAGGAAGCGGCGGCGGTCGGCCTTGGACTCCAGGCGGTCGATCGATTCGACCGAGTCCATCCACTTGAAACAGAACTCCGCCTTCTCCTTGATCGAGGGAATGTTCTCGACCGCCGCGAAGGCCGCCGCCCGGTCCTCCGGATCGGGCAGGTAGGTGTCCAGGAGCGTCAAGTAGAACTGGACGTGCACGGCCTCCTCGAAGAGCTGGCGCGAGAGATAGAGCCGCGCCTCCGGGGAGTTGATGTGCTTGTAGAGCGTCAGGACCAGGTTGTTCGCCACGATCGAGTCGCCCGTCGCGAAGAACGCGACAAGGCGGCCGATCATGTGCTGCTCGCCGGGCGAGAGCTTCGCGAGGTCGGAGACGTCGGAGTGGAGGTCGACCTCCTCGACGGTCCAGGTGTTCTTGATCGCGTCCCGGTAGCGCTCGTAGAAGTCCGGGTAGCGCATGGGGCGGAGGGTCAGTTCGAAGCCCGGGTCGAGCAGGTTCTTGACGGCGGATTCGGGTGCGGTGGTCATTACTGGCAGGCCTCGCAGGACTCGGGGTTCTCCAGGGAGCAGGCGAGCGCTTCTTCGTCGGTCGTCTGCTGAGCTGGCGTTTGCTGGACGGGCGTCTGCTGGACGGGCAGAGGGGCGGCCTCCGTACGGACGCCGCCGGCCGCGCGGGCGATCCTCGTCGCCGGGCGCGAGCGCAGGTAGTACGTGGTCTTCAGGCCCTGCTTCCAGGCGTACGCGTACATCGAGCTCAACTTGCCGATGGTGGGCGTCTCGAGGAAGAGGTTCAGGGACTGCGACTGGTCGAGGAAGGGGGTGCGGGCGGCGGCCATGTCGATCAGACCGCGCTGCGGGATCTCCCAGGCGGTGCGGTAGAGGGCGCGTACGTCCGCGGGGATCCGATTCAGGCCCTGGACCGAGCCGTTGGACTCGCGCAGCGCCTCGCGGGTCTGGGCGTCCCAGATGCCGAGCGCCTTCAGCTCGTCGACCAAGTAGGCGTTGACCTGGAGGAATTCGCCGCTCAGCGTCTCGCGCTTGAAGAGGTTGGAGACCTGGGGCTCGATGCACTCGTAGACGCCGGCGATGGAGGCGATGGTGGCGGTCGGTGCGATGGCCAGGAGGAGGGAGTTGCGCATGCCGGTCGACGCGATGCGCTCGCGCAGGGCCGCCCAGCGCTCGGGCCACTGCGGTGAGACGTCGTAGTGGTCGGGGTGCAGGACTCCACGGGCGGCGCGGGTCTTGTCCCAGGCGGGCAGCGGGCCTTCGCGTTCGGCGAGGTCGCAGGAGGCCTCGTAGGCCGCGAGCATGATGCGTTCGGCGATACGGGTGGACAGGGCGCGCGCCTCGGGTGAGTCGAAGGGCAGGCGGAGCTTGAAGAAGACGTCCTGCAGTCCCATCGCGCCGAGGCCGACGGGGCGCCAGCGGGCGTTGGAGCGGCCGGCCTGCTCCGTCGGGTAGAAGTTGATGTCGACTACCCGGTCGAGGAAGGTGACGGCCGTGCGGACGGTCTCGTCGAGCCGGTCCCAGTCCAGGTCGCCGGACGCGAGCACGAACGAGCCGAGGTTGACCGAGCCCAGGTTGCAGACGGCCGTCTCCCCGTCGTCCGTCACCTCAAGGATCTCGGTGCACAGGTTCGAGGAGTGGACGGTGTGGCCGGGCTCCGCGGTCTGGTTGGCGGTGCGGTTGGCGGCGTCCTTGAAGGTCATCCAGCCGTTGCCGGTCTGCGCGAGGGTGCGCATCATGCGCCCGTACAAGTCGCGGGCCGGAATGGTCTTCTGGGCCAGTCCTGCGGCCTCCGCCTTCCGGTACGCGGCGTCGAACCCGTCGCCCCACAGGTCCACGAGCTCGGGCACGTCGGCCGGCGAGAACAGCGACCAGTCGCCGCCGGACTCGACGCGGCGCATGAACTCGTCGGGGATCCAGTGCGCGAGGTTGAGGTTGTGGGTGCGGCGGGCGTCCTCGCCGGTGTTGTCGCGCAGTTCGAGGAACTCCTCGATGTCCGCGTGCCAGGTCTCCAGGTAGACGGCCGCGGCGCCCTTGCGCCGGCCGCCCTGGTTCACGGCGGCGACGGAGGCGTCGAGGGTCTTGAGGAACGGGACGATGCCGTTGGAGTGCCCGTTCGTGCCGCGGATCAGTGAACCGCGGGCGCGGATACGGGAGTACGCGAGCCCGATGCCGCCGGCGTGCTTGGAGAGGCGGGCCACCTGGTGGTAGCGGTCGTAGATCGAGTCGAGCTCGTCGAGGGGCGAGTCGAGCAGGTAGCAGGAGGACATCTGCGGGTGGCGGGTGCCGGAGTTGAAGAGGGTCGGCGAGGACGGCAGGTAGTCCAGGCGGCTCATCAGGCCGTACAGGGCGGCCACTTCGTCCACGGCGCCGGCCGACTCGTCGGCGGCGAGTCCGGCGGCCACCCGCAGCATGAAGTGCTGGGGGGTCTCGATGACCTTGCGGGTGATCGGGTGGCGCAGGAGGTAGCGGGAGTAGACCGTGCGCAGGCCGAAGTAGCCGAAGCGGTCGTCGGCGTCCGCGTCGATCAGTGCGTCGAGGCGGGCGTGGTGGGTCCAGGTGAACTCGGCGGTCCGGTCGGCGATCAGGCCTTCGCGGTGGCCGGCCGAGACGGACTCGGTGAAGGTGCGTACCCCCTGCGAGGCGGCTTCGGCGGCGATGGTGAGCGTGAGCAGGCGGGCGGCGAGCCGGGAGTACGCGGGGTCGTCGGCGATCAGTCCGGCGGCCGCTTCCGTGGCCAGTTCCCGCAGTTCGGCCTCGTCGGCCCGGGTGCTGCGGCCGCGGAGCGCGGCGGCGGCGACCCGGCCGGGGTCGGCGGCGGGGAGGTCGGCGGTCAGCTCGGTGAGGGTCCGCAGCAGGGCTGTGCCGGGCTGGTCGGCTGCTTCCTGTGCGCTCTGCTCACCGGCTTCGGCCCGGACGGTGGCGGGATCCACGGGCGCGATGGTCACGGGGGTGCACTCCTCGCTCGGCTCTGGGCCGTACGGCGAGGGGGGCGTGCACGAGGCGTGCGCGGGCAGGGCGCACCACTCCGCGTCCACCGGCCCATTCCGCGAGGCCCGGACGTCAACGGCACCCGGACCGGTCGGCTCGGGTGCGCTCTCGGCAGGTGCTCGGACTCACGGGGCGCCCTGTGCGGACGCCTCGTTCACCGTTGCGGGACAGTTCCGGACTTGCACCGGATTCCCCTGCGACGACAGCGAGGTTGAGCATACATGTTGTGGTGGCCGTCTTCGGTAAGCCCACATGTTGTGTTGGCGGCGGGGCCTTCTCGTCGCCCGGTTGCGGGCCTTCGCGACTCAGAGCGTCAGCACGTACGTGATCAGCATCAGGTCGTCACGGTCCGCGAGCGGATTCCAGTCCCGCTCCGGCGTCCGTACGAAGCCGAGCCGTTCGTAGATGCGGTGGGCGCTGTGCATCATGTGCTGGGTCGAGAGCGCGACGCCGGTGCAGCCGGCCGCCCGTGCCCGGTCGACGCAGGCCCGCACCAGGGCCTCGCCCGCGCCGCGCCCGCGCCCGAAGGGGGCGATGGCCAGCGCACGGAACTCCGCCTCGCCCGGCCGGGAGACCTGGGCTTGCGGAGTTCCGTACAGCGCGAAGGTGACGCCGCCGAGCAGCCGGTCGCCGTCGACCGCGACCAGGACCTCGGAGGTCGCGGCGCGGCCCGCCACGTCGCGCAGGGTCGGGATGTACGGGTCTTCCTCGCCGTAGTCGAGCAGGCCGTCGGCCAGGTAGACCTGGACGGTGAGGTCGCCGAGCGGGGCGTACTCCTCGGGCAGCGCGGGCCTGATGGTGAAGTCCATGGCCGCATTCTGCCGTCCTGGGAGCGGGGCGGATCAATCGGATTACGCGGCCCAGGAGTGCGCGGCACGGGAGTGCGCGGCACGGGAGTGCGCGGCACGCTCCGCGCCGTGGCGCGCGGGGAGCAGGTGGATGCGGGCGGATCGGGGCGCCTGCTGCCCGGCCCGCTTCAACTGCCGGTCGATACGGCGGTCTTGGATGTGGCCGAGGAGCGAGGGCGCCGTGAGGAGGGCGAAGAGGACGAGGACGGTGAACCAGTCGAGGAGGGCGTTTGTGTTCATGTCTCTACGATCCCGCGTTCGGCCGGCCGCGAGCAGTGGCAGGACCGTCATACACCCTCGATTTCCTGCCAGTTACGCGACACACTGGCAGACATGCTGAAAAACGTTGCCGCAGTGCTGCTCGACGGAGTGCATCCCTTCGAACTCGGCGTGGTCTGCGAGGTGTTCGGCCTCGACCGCAGCGACGAAGGGCTGCCGGTGTACGACTTCGCGGTGGCCTCCGCGGACGGCCCCGAGCTGTCCACGCACGCCGGGTTCACGATCACCGTGGCGCACGGCCTGGAGCGGCTCGAAGAGGCCGATCTGATCGCGATACCGGCGGGGCAGGCGTATGTGAACCGGGAGTTCCCCGAGGAGCTGATCGCCGCGCTGCACAGGGCGATCGACCGGGGAGCGCGGATCCTCTCCGTCTGCTCGGGGGTCTTCGTGCTCGGCGCCGCGGGGCTGCTGGACGGGCGCGGCTGCGCGGTGCACTGGAAGCATGCGCAGGAGCTGGCGATCCGCTATCCGCGAGCGCGGGTCGAGCCCGATGTCCTGTACGTGGACGACGGCCCGGTGATCACCTCGGCCGGTACGGCGGCCGGGATCGACGCGTGCCTGCACATCGTGCGCCAGGAGCACGGCACGGAGGTCGCCAACGCGATCGCCCGGCGCATGGTCGTACCGCCTCATCGGGACGGCGGCCAGGCGCAGTTCGTGTCCCGCCCCCTGCCGCGTACGGCCTGCGACACGGTGGGCGGCGTCCTGGCGTGGATGGAGCGGCATCTCGACGAGGAGATCACCGTCGAGCAGCTCGCGGAGCGGGCGCTGATGTCGCCGCGGACCTTCGCGCGGCGCTTCAAGGAGGAGACCGGTACGACGCCGTACCGGTGGCTGCTTCGCCAACGGCTGCTGCTTGCCCAGGAGTTGCTGGAGGGCTCGGCGGAGACGGTGGACGCGGTCGCGGGGCGCGCCGGCTTCGGGAACGCGGCGGCGCTGCGCCATCAGTTCCTGCGCGCGCTGGGCACGACGCCGCACGCGTACCGGCGGACGTTCCAGGGGCCGGCCCGCGCTGCCTGAACTCCCTTCAGGCAGCGCGGACTTCAGGAGTCACTCGTTGGGGACGACCGGGTAGCGGGGCGTGCCCTCTTCCATCTGGCGCAGGGCGTCCTTGCGGTCGCGCTTCGACAGCCGGTCGATGTACAGGTAGCCGTACAGGTGATCCGTCTCGTGCTGCAGACAGCGCGCGAAGTAGCCGGTGCCGCGGACCTTGATCGGGTTGCCCTTCTCGTCCTGGCCCGTGACCTCGGCGTAGTCGGGGCGGGCGAGGGAGACATAGGCCGTCGGTACGGAGAGGCAGCCCTCGTTGGCGTCGTCGAGCACGCGGCGGGCCGCCGGGGGCTCGACGGGCACGGGGTTGGCGGCGGCGCCGGTGGGGCGGGCGGCCTGGGCCGCGGGGCAGGCGTAGACGAAGACCTTCTTGTCGACGCCGATCTGGTTGGCGGCCAGGCCCACGCCCTCGGCCGTGCGCTGGCTGGCGAACATGTCGTCGACCAGCTGCGCCAGCTCGTCGTCGAACTCCGTGACGTCCTTGCACTCCTTGTGCAGCACGGGGTTGCCGACCACCGTGATCGGGCGGGACGTACCCCGCTCCCGGTAGGCGGTCTCGCGCTCCTCGCAGTCCTCCGAGTCGATGACGTATCCCTCGTCGTCGACAGGGAGCACGCCGCCCGCCTGCTGCTGTTCGGTCATTCCGCCGTATGCCTTCCTCGACAGTCCACGTGATGCCCCAAGCCTACGGGCACCCCACGGTGCCGCGTCAGCAGACCTCTGCGGCCGGGATCAACAGACCTCTTCGAGATCCCGCCAGTCCCGGGAGTCCGGGCTGTCCGCGACCCAGCCGTCGAGCAGGCCCCGTACGAGACCGGGAGGCGCCGCGATACCGCACTCGCGCTCAGGCACCCACAGGGCGCCGGCGGTGCGATGGCCGAGCGGTCCGGGGTGGCCGGGCTCGCTGTGGTCGTGCGGGTCGAGGTGCTCGCCGTCGCCCTCGTCGGAGGGCATCCGGGACTCGGAGCACATGCGGCAGAGCAGCCGTACGGAGGAGGACCAGTCCTCGGCGGCGAACCCGGCGTCGGCGGCCAGCTTCTCCAGGGCGTCGCGGTCGGCCTCGGTGGCGGCCTCGAGCAGCACGACCCAGGTGGGTACGGGGGACGGCGCCCAGAGCTCGATCTCGTCGAACACGGGGAAGGACTGGCCGGCCGCCGTGGTGCGCTCGCCGTGGGGTACGCCGTCGTGCAGGACGACCTCGCCCCAGCGGCGGCCGCTGCTGGGCAGCGGGATGGACAGGACCTCGATCCGTGCCGGGTCGAGCCGGCGTCCCCAGACGACCTCGGCCTCGCCCTCGGGCGAGAGGCGTACGGCGGCGCTGCCCAGCTCCATGCCGAGCGGTTCGCCCGAGCCCACGGCGCCGCCGGGGACCTTCAGGCCGTACGCCTGCCAGGCGCGGCGGGCCAGGGGCCAGTCCTGGAGTGCGGTGGCGGCGATGCCGACGTTCCACCAGTCGGGGGCGCCGGTCTCGCGGTCGAGGAGGGCCACGGCGCGCAGTCCCGCGGCGCGGGCCTGTTCCCAGTCGTGGCGGAACTTGTGCAGCAGCGCGAGGTTGAACCAGGACTCGGACAGCCAGGGCTCGAGGTCGGCGGCGCGTGTCAGGAGCGCGCCGGCGTCCTCGTACCGGCCGTCGCCGATGAGCGTGAACGCGCGGTCGGTGGCCTGCCGCCATGAGGCGGAGGGCCGGTGCCGTCCCTTGCCGAAGATCCTCACGATTCCCGCCTGCGGTCGGTGTCCCTGGCGCGCCCCGTCGCGGCCGTGTCCGTCGTGCTGCCTTGCCGTCTTGCGTACATTCGCATCCAACCATGCCGGGTTGGAAGGCCGCTCATTACCCATGGGTTACCCGTCCCTCGGGGCCCGCACCCGTACGGTGCCCGTCTCCGGCGGGGCTACGCCCCTCGCTTGCTGCTCCGTCACTTCTCGACGGGTGGGATACGGCACGTATCGGTCACCCTTGGTTGCCTCGTCCTGCGGTAGCTGGTGGTTGCTTCGCCTCCTGGGCGTCGGTCGCGCGGCGCGTGCGGTTCGTTATGGGGTCGGGGTGGCGCGCTTGCTCCCCTGCCCCCCTGCTCGTCGCGCATGTGGTTTCGTCTGGGGGCGGGGCCGGGATGGGGTGGTTGCTCCCCCGCCCCTGCTCGCGCGCCTGCGGTTTCGTTGTGGGTCGGGGCCGGGGTGGGGTGCTTGCTCATTCGGGCAATGGCACCGTTCCCGCGAAGGGTCACCGCCG
>NZ_JAEIMH010000069.1:0-17690 GCF_016464295.1 Streptomyces sp. N35
CCGCACCCGTCGCGGGGACCTGCCAGATGGGCTCCGCGGGGGGCTGGATATAGCGGTCGTACGTCGACACGGGCGGCTCCTTCGCCTCGCGGACAGGGTCCGGGCGGACCCCGACTCGCCTTGCAGGACCGGATAGTTGGCAGATTCACACGGTGGTAGACGCGCGGTCAACAAGTCGCGCGCAGGGGATTGACGGGCTTGCTGACAAGCAGTCTCATAAGACGTGACCCCCGGTAACCGAAGTCACGAGGTGACCACCGCCATGACGACCATGACGGAAGCGGGCTCGAGCCAGGTCCTCCGGGACGCGCTCGGCCTGCTCAAGGACCGCGAACACGTCGCCGAGCGGCTCCTCGAGTCTTCCGCCAAGCACTCCTTCGACCCGGACAAGGAGCTTGACTGGGACGCTCCGATCGAGGAAGGCAAGTGGTTCTGGCCGCCGGAGCTCGTCTCGCTCTACGACACCCCGCTGTGGAAGCGGATGCCGGAGGAGCAGCGGATGGAACTCGCGCGGTACGAGGCGGCTTCGCTCGCGTCGCTGGGCATCTGGTTCGAGATCATCCTGATGCAGCTGCTCGTGCGCCACATCTACGACAAGCCGTTGGACAGCGCGCATGTGCGCTACGCCCTCACCGAGATCGCGGACGAGTGCCGGCACTCGATGATGTTCGCGCGCATGATCAAGAAGGGCGGGGCGAAGGTGTACCCCGTCAGCAAGGTCAACCACAATCTGGCCCGGGTTCTGAAGACCGTCTCCACGACGCCCGGTTCCTTCGCCTGCACGCTGCTCGGCGAGGAGATCCTCGACTGGATGCAGCGGCTGACCTTCCCGGACGAGCGGGTGCAGACGATCGTCCGGGGTGTGACGCGGATCCATGTCGTCGAGGAGGCCCGCCATGTGCGGTACGCCCGCGAGGAGTTGCGGCGCCAGATGGTGACCGCACCGCGCTGGGAGCGGGAGTTGACCCGGATCAGCTCCGGGAACGCGGCGAAGGTGTTCTCGGTCGCGTTCGTGAACCCGCAGGTCTACACGGACGTCGGCCTCGACCGCCGCGAAGCCCTCGCGCAGGCCAAGGCGAGCGGGCACCGGCGTGAGGTGATGCAGACCGGCGCCAAGCGGCTGACCGACTTCCTCGACGACATCGGAGTGCTGCAGGGCCCCGGGCGCCGGCTGTGGAAGAGCTCCGGTCTGCTGGCCTGAGGTGAACCACACAGGGGTGCGGCGGACGCGGGCGGATTACCCTTCGGTCATGTCCCCGGCGTCCGCTCCCCTCGCTGCCTCCTCCCCGGCTCCCGCGTACCGGCGCCTGAGCGTCGAGGAACGCCGCAGCCAGCTGCTCGAAGCTGCGCTCGGGCTGTTCGCGCACCGGGCCCCGGAGGAGGTCTCGCTCGACGATGTCGCCGAGGCCGCCGGGGTCTCGCGGCCGCTCGTCTACCGCTACTTCCCGGGCGGCAAGCAGCAGTTGTACGAGGCGGCGCTGCGCTCCGCGGCCGACGAGCTGGAGCAGTGCTTCGACGAGCCGCCCACGGGACCGCTCACCGAGCGCCTCGGCCGGGCCCTCGACCGCTATCTCGCGTTCGTCGACTCCCATGACACGGGCTTCGCGGCGCTGCTGCAGGGCGGCAGCGTCGTCTGCACCTCCCGTACGACCGCGATAGTCGACGAGGTCCGGCGCACCGCGGCGGCCAGCATCCTGGCGCATATGCCGGTCACCGCACCGAGTCCGCGGCTGCATCTGCTCGTACGGACATGGATCTCCGCCGTCGAAGCGGCCTCGCTGATCTGGCTGGACGAGGACAAGCAGCCCCCGGCCGGCGAGCTGCGGGACTGGCTGCTCGATCAGTTCCTCGCGCTGCTGACCGCTACCGCGGCCTCCGACGAGCAGACGGCCGCGGTGCTGCGCTCGGCCCTCGCCATGGAAACCGCGGACGGTCCGGCGGGCTCGCTCGCCCGCAGGGTGCTGCCCCTGGTGAGCGAGGCGGCGCACCTGCTGTGAGCCGGCGTCGGACGAGTCGGCGTCCCGGTGCGCGAGCTGTGACACTGGCCTGGTGAACCGCGACCCGATCTCCTTCTTCGGCGGCCCGATGGACGGCCGTACCCTCGACGTCCTCACGGGCCCGACCGGCCATCCGCCCAAGCTGTACAAGATCCCGGTCCCGGCCACCGACGACTCCCCCGCCACGACCGTCGTCTACCGGCGGGTGGCCACCGGGCGGCGCGGGGTGCGGCAGCCCTGGCGGTACGAGTACGACGCGGGCGGGAACGCGGAGACGGGGCGTCTGAAGTGGCCGTGGTCCAAGCCGGGTCCGGGGGCGGGTCCTACGGCGGGGCCCGGGGCAGGTCCCGGGTCGGGTCCCGCTGAATGAGTGAGCACCATGCTCCATACCGCCCAGTTGTAGGCTTTTCAGCCTGACCGCACCGCATGCTCCTCCTGAGGTGTTTCCGGGGTGGACGCACACCCCCGCGACGGAGGTGATGGCGTGTCAGGCAGAGTGCTGCGACTGGTGTGCGCGGCGGCGGTGGTCGCGGCCGGTGTGGTGGTGCCCGCGGGCGGAGCGCGGTCGGCGCCGGAGCCAGGGGCGACGGCGAGTGCCGGGCCTGTGCCGGAGACGGGGGCGCTCGCGAGTGCCGGGCCGGTCCCGGACTCCGGTGCCGCGGCGAGTGCCGGGGCGGACGCGGGTGCGGCGCCGGGTGAACGCGTCCCGGAGACCGACGCGGCGCCGGGTGCGAAGACCGTGGCCGGGCTGCTCACCGAGATGCAGAAGCTGTACCGGTCGGCCGAGCAGGCGACCGAGAAGTACAACGCGACGGCCGAACAGCTGAAGAAGCAGACGGCCGAGACGAAGAAGCGGAACGACGAACTCGCCCGCGCCCGGCTCGCGTTGAGCGGCAGCCGCGTCGCGGCGGGGCGGCTCGCGCGGCAGCAGTACCAGGGCCGAAGCGGCTTCGACGGGTACGTACGGCTGCTCCTGTCCCCCGATCCGCAGGCCGCGCTCGACCAGAAGCATGTGATCGGGCGTCTGGCGCGCGAGCGGGTGGAGACGGTGGGACGGCTGACCGCCGGGGAACGCAAGGCGGACGAACTGGCGAGGGCGGCACGGACGGCGCTGGACAAGCAGCAGGTGCTCGCGGGGCGGCAGAAGAAGCAGCGGGACGCGGTGGTGGCGAAGCTGAAGGCCGTGGAGAAGCTGCTGGCTTCGGTGAGTGCGCAGCAGATCGCCGAGGTGCGGAAGCTGGAGCAGTCGGGGGCGGCTTCGGCCCAGGCGGCGTTCCTGGCGTCCGGTGCGCTGCCGGGTCCGGGTGGTTCGGCGGCGCCTTCCGCCGGCGGTGCGGCGGCTGTGCGGTGGGCCAAGGCGCAGATCGGAAAGCCGTACGCCTTCGGGGCGCGGGGGCCGGGGGCCTTCGACGCCTCCGGGCTCACGTCGGCGGCCTGGGAACGGGCCGGGGTCCCGATCCCGCGGACGGCACGCGGCCAGTGGGAGAAGCTCCGCAAGGTTCCGCTGCGGTCACTGCGCCCGGGCGACGTGATCGTCTACGGGCCGGACGCGACCCATGTGGCGCTGTACGCCGGGGACGGCGAGGTGGTGGACGTTCCGCGGCCGGGGGCGAAGGTCGCCCTCTCACCCATCGCGGCGCGGCCTGTGCTCGGTGCGGTGCGGCCCGGCTGAAGAGTGGGGAGGGCGGCGGGGGGACGCCGGTAGGTGGGGCGGGTGAGTTCCCCTACCCGCCCCTTTCCGAAACCGAGGGCTTCGCCCCGGCCCCCCTCCCCTCATCCGGACTTCGTTCGGATCTCCTCAAATGCCGGAGGTGCTGATGCCGGCCAGATACGCCCCCGCCTTCTCCGGCTCGTAGAAGAACTCCTCGAAGTCGGACGGGTCGTTGAAGCCGTTGGCGAAGCGGTTCGCGACCGGCTGGAGGTCGCCCGCCGCGCCGATCAGATTCAGGACGTGCTCCGGCGGGGCGCCCAGCATCGCGTTGGTCCACTTCGTGACGTGCTGGGCCGTGGACCAGTAGCGGTCGAAGGCGGACTGCATCCACGCCTCGTCGAACGGGCGGTCCCCGTGCTCGATGATCGAGGAAAGGTACGCATCCGCGCACTTCGAGGCCGAGTTGGAGCCCTGGCCCGTGATCGGGTCGTTGGCCACGACCACGTCCGCGACGCCCAGGACCAGGCCGCCGCCGGGCAGCCGGCCGATGGGGTTGCGGACGGTGGGGGCGTAGCGGCCAGACAACGTGCCGTTGGCGTCCGTCAGTTCGACCTTCGTCGCCCGGGCGTACTCCCAGGGCGTGAAGCGCTCCATCAGCTCCAGGGTGAGGGCCAGATGCTCGGACGGGTCCTTGACGCCCTGGAAGACGTCGAGCGGGCCGCCGGGGATGCCCTCCCAGAAGAGGATGTCCGCGCGGCCGGAGGTCGTCAGGGTCGGCATCACGAAGAGTTCGCCGACGCCGGGCACCAGGTTGCAGCGCACCGCGTCGAAGTCCGGGTGCTCGGGGCGCGTGCCCAGGCCGTGGACGTAGGAGACGGCAAGGGCGCGCTGCGGCTCGGCGTACGGGGAGCGGGCGGCGTCGCGGCCGAACATCGAGACCAGCTCGCCCTTGCCCGCGGCCACCAGGACCAGGTCGTACGTACGGGAGAAGTAGTCGAGGTCGGAGACGGCCGCACCGTGGATGACCAGCTGGCCGCCGCGCTGCGCGAAGGTCTCCATCCAGCCGGCGAACTTCACCCGCTGGTCGACCGACTGCGCGTATCCGTCGAGCTTCCCGACCCAGTCGATCACCCGCTGCGACTCGGGTCCCGCGACCGAGACGCCGAGGCCCTCGATGCGCGGTGCCTGGGACTCCCAGAAGTTGATCTGCAGATCGCGCTCGTGCTGCAGCGCCGTGTGGAACATGCACTGCGTGGACATGACCCGGCCGGCCCGGATCTCGTCCGCCGTGCGGTTGGACATCAGGGTGACCTCGTACCCCTCGGCCTGCAGACCGAGGGCGAGCTGGAGACCGGACTGGCCGGCTCCGACTATCAGGATCTTTCTCATACTCGGGCAACTCCCAGAAGCGGTACGGAGGTTAGGCAGGTGTCAGGTCGAGCGCGTGGCCGACCAGGGCGAGCAGGGTCTCGACCACCGGGATACGGCGCCGCGCGTCCATGATCAGGACGGGGATGTGCTCGGGCACGGTCAGCGCCTCGCGTACATCGGCGGCAGCGAACTCCTCGGTCCCCTCGAAGTGGTTGACGGCCACCACGTACGGCAGACCGCAGCTCTCGAAGTAGTCGAGCGCCGGGAAGCACTCGTCGAGGCGCCGGGTGTCGGCGAGGACGACGGCGCCGATCGCGCCGCGTACGAGGTCGTCCCACATGAACCAGAAACGCTGCTGGCCCGGCGTGCCGAAGAGGTACAGCACCAGGTCGTCGTCGAGCGTGATCCGGCCGAAGTCCATGGCCACGGTCGTGGTCAGCTTCTCCGGGGTCGCGCTCAGGTCGTCGGACTCGGCGCTCGCCTGGGTCATCAGGGCCTCGGTCTGCAGCGGAGTGATCTCCGAGACCGAGCCGACCAGGGTCGTCTTGCCCACACCGAAGCCGCCGGCCACCACGATCTTCGTGGCCACGGGTGCGCGCGTACGGTCCAACTGCCAGGCCTGGGCGCCTTCTTCCGTGTCCGGGAACGGCTCGGGCTCGGGCTCGGGCTCGGCGGTTATGAGCGCCTCAGAGGCGACGGAGTCCACTCAGCACCCTTTCCAGCAGTGCGCGGTCGGGCTGTCCGGGGCCGTGGCCGGTCCCGTACACCCGGATCCTTCCCTGGTCGGCGAGGTCGCTGAGCAGCACGCGGACCACACCGAGCGGCATCTTGAGCAGGGCCGCGATCTCGGCGACCGTGCGCATCCTGCGGCAGATCTCGACGATGGCCCGCAGCTCCGGCATCACCTTTGTGTGCAGGCTGCCCTGCGGGAGTTCGGGCCGGTCGTCCGGGCCGCCCTCCAGGGCGGGGACCGCGGCGACGAAGGTCTCCACGAGCAGGACGTGCCCGAAGCGGGTGCGGCCGCCGGTCAGCGAGTACGGGCGCACCCGGGCGGGCCTCCGGTCCGCGCCGCGCACCGGTAGTTTCGCGGGGCTCACTGAACCCGGCTCCTCTCCCTCGACTGCCGTAGCTCACTGCGGAGTTCGGGCGTCAGGACATGTCCGGCCCGGCCCACGAACAGCGCCATGTGATACGCCACCACGCTCATGTCGCAGTCGGGTGTGGCGTGCACCCCGAGCAGCGAGCCGTCGCTGATCGACATCACGAAGAGGCTGCCCTCGTCCATCGCGACCATGGTCTGCTTCACCCCGCCGGCCTCCATGAGGCGGGCCGCGCCGATGGTGAGGCTGCCGAGGCCGGAGACAACGGTGGCCAGGTCGGCGCTGGAGCCGCGGGGGCCCGTGGGGGCCGGTGCGGACTCATTGTTGTGCCCGGGGTCGGAGGACAGCAGCAGCAGTCCGTCCGAGGAGACCACCGCGACCGAGAGCAGGCCGGGGACCTCGTCCACCAGGTTCGTCAGCAGCCAGTGCAGGTTGCGGGCCTCGGTGCTCGCGCTGGTACCGGGCACGCCGGGCTTGCTGGACACCGTCAACTGCGGGCCTCCTTGAGTGAGTCCCCCGGTTCCGTGGTCTGTTGCTGCGGGTCCGTCTGTGGTGGTGCTTCGGCCGATGGTGCTTCGGGCCGTGGTGCTTCGGCCCTTGGTGCTTCGGCCCTTGACGCTTCGGTCTGGTGCGGTACGCCCGGCGTGGCCGGTCCGTCCGGGGTGGCCGGTCCGTCCGCGAGTTCGGCCTCGACGTCGCGGCGGCCGGTCTCCGCACCCTGCCGGAAGCCGGCGAGCCGACGGCGCAGGGCCTCGGCGTCCACACCCTTGGGGCGCGCGGGCGCGGCCTGGGTGCCGGGGGCGGGCGCGGTCACCTTGGGGGTGCGCTTGGGTAGCCCCTTGTCGGTGACGCGCTCCCACTTGGGGGCGCGGGGCGCGGGCTGCGCTTCCGTGCGCGGGGTCGCGTGCCCGGCTTCCGCGCGCGGGGTCTCGCGCTCGGCTTCCCTGCGCGGGGGCTCGCTCTCGGCTTCCGCATGCGGGGTTTCGTCCTCGGCGCGCTCGTGCGCGTGGTCGTCGGGGACGGCCTTGATCCGGGTCGGGCGCAGGAGGTGCGGGGTGTCCAACTCGGTGGCGGGCAGGGTGAGTTCGAGGGTGGTCTCGGGCTCGGTCGCCTCGAGGGGCTCGGACACGTCCGACGGACCTTCGGCGTCAAGGGCTTCCCCCACCCCCAGCGGTCCGCGCTCGCCGAACGCCGCCGCCACGAGGTCCTCGCCGCCGAGTGCCGGCTCGGCGTCCAGGTACGGAGAGGGGGAAGGGTCCGACTCCGGGGAAGGGTCCGACTCCGGCTCCGCGTCGGGGTGTTCGGCTACGGGGCCTACTTCTCGTACGGAATCGAGCTCTGTCTCTCGTACGGAGTCGAGCTCTGCTTCCCGTACGGAATCGGGCTCTGCTTCCCGTACGGAATCGAGCTCCGCACCCCGTACGGAATCAGCCCCTGCATCCCGTACGCCCTCATCAGCCGCGCCCGAAGAGCCCTCGGCACCCGAAGCGACCCCCTCCGACGCCTCCGACACATCGGACGCCTCGGACGCCTCTGACACCAGGCCCTCGTCGGCGCCCCCGACGGGGACCGATCGCGAACGCCCCGCCAGCTCATTGGAGTTGGCCTCCGCCTCCGCCCCCGCCAGATGGAGTTCCGGCGGCGCGCCCGGGAAGGAGACCCCAGGGGTGACCACCGCGGCCGGTGCGGCCGCGAGGATCGGCTTGGGCAGGACGGCGACGGCGGCGACCCCGCCGTTCTTCTGCTCGCGCAGCTGGACCCGCACCCCGTGCCGGGCGGCGAGCCGGGCCACGACGTACAGGCCGAGGCCCAGGCCCTCGTCGCCGCCGGCGGAGCCGGTGTGCAAGGTGGCGGGGTCGAAGTCCGCGAGGCGGGAGTTGACGGCCTGCAGGCGCTCGGGCGTGAGGCCGATGCCCTCGTCCTGGACGGAGAGCATCACCTCGCCGCTCTCCAGGAGCCAGCCGGAGACCTCGACCGCCGCGTCGGGCGGCGAGAACGAGGTGGCGTTCTCCAGGAGTTCGGCCAGGAGATGGCTCAGGTCGTCGGCGGCGAACCCGGCGAGGTGGGCATGCGGCGGCAGGGACGCGATACGGACCCGCTCGTAGCGTTCGATCTCGCTGACCGCGGCCCGTACGACATCGACCAGTGGGACAGGGCCGGGGTCGGCGTGCTTGTGCTCGGCGCCGGCGAGGACCAGAAGGTTCTCGCTGTGGCGGCGCATCACCGTGGCGAAGTGGTCCAGCTTGAAGAGCGTGGCGAGGCGCTCGGGGTCCTCCTCGCGCTCCTCCAGGCCCTCGATCACGGCGAGCTGCCGCTCGACGAGGCCCAGCGTGCGCAGCGCCAGGTTCACGAACGTGCTCTGCACGCTGTCCTCGGTGCGCTGCAACTCGTCGCGTGCGGCGGTCAGTTCCTTGCGCAGCCCGACCCGCTCGCAGGCCAGCTTCTCGCGCTCGCCGACGAGGTGCTTGCGGTCCTCCTCCAGGACGCCGACCCGTGCGTGCAGCTTGGCGGTGTGCTCGTACAGCGCGTTCACGGACCGTACGACCGCGGCGAACTCGTCGTTGCGCCCGGTGTAGCGCACCGGCTCCTCGGCGCCCGGGTCCTTCGCGAGCCGGGCGGTGCCCAGGCGCAGGACCGCGAGGGGCTGGGTGAGGGTGCGGGCCACGGCGACGCAGACGCCGAGGGCGAGCAGCGCGAGCGCGCCGACCAGGGCGATCCGCAGTTCGAGTGCGGTGACGTCCTCGTCGCGGAGTTTCGTCAGCTGCTCGATGCGGTCGGTGGCCTGGGTGTTCTCGACGCTGCGCAGCTGGTCGACGCGGGCCGTGAGCGTGGTGGCGATCTTCTCGCTGTTGTACGCGAGTTCGTCGCCGCTGAGCGTCGGCCGGTCGGTGAGGCGGGCGAGGTAGCGGTCGGCGGTGGCGACGTCGGGACCCGTGACGGTGGTGCGCAGTTTGGCGCGCTGGTCCGCGGGGGCGCCGGCGGCGAACGCGTCGAGCGCCGCCTGTTCGCCGAGCCGGGCCTGGTACGCCGCGGCGGTGAGGGCGTCACGGCGGCGGTCGTCGTCGGTGCGGGCCCCCTGGGTCGTGACGGGGAGGCCGGTCAACGGGTCGATCACGGTCTGCGGCTCGGTGCGCGGTGTGGCGTAGGCGGCGAGCAGCAGCCCGCGGACCGCGCCGGCCTGCGCCACGGCCCGGTCGAGATCGGCGAGCGCGTGCCGGCCCGCTCCGGCGCGCGGCGGCAGCTGGTCGGCGAGCTCCTCGGTGAGCCGGTGCAGTTCGGCGAGGGCGTCGGTGTACGCGGTGTGCGCTTCGAGCGCGGAACCCTTGCCGGTCAGGGCCTGGCGGCGTACACCCGTGAAGGCCGCGAGGTCCTCGCGCAGGGCGGTGGGGGCCTCGGCGCGCAGTTCGGCGAGCTGGCGGTCGATCCGCGCGGTGCCTTCGGGGCGCTTGGCTTCGGGGCGGCCCGCGGCGATGTACGAGGTGACCTCGTCGCGTTCGTCGCTCAGGGCGTGCGACAGCGTGACGGCCTGCTGGGTGAGCTCGGCGAGGTCCACCAGGCGCTGGCTGTCGGCCACTTGGGAGGAGGCGCCCAGGACGGCGGGGGCGCCCGCGCCCGCGACGGCGGCGATGACCACCGCGACCGCGGCGATCAGACGGCTGCGTACCCGGACCGTCCGGCCTGGTGTGGCCGGAGATGCCGTCGGCACCTCACCAGGCCGCTTGCTCTGCACCGGTGCTCGCATCCTCGTTGCTCTCGGTGTTCTTGTCGTGCGCCGCTCGAGCTGTGTGCCCGTGCGGCGCATGCGCCGCGAGGTGCGGCACAGGGCGCGGGGGCTGCTTGCTGTGTCGCGTCGTCCACCGTGTCCGGTGTGGTGACGTGCCCTCTCTGGTACGGCTTATGACCATTCCAGCGCGCCTGGGTGGTGGTCGCCCTTAGCCGGGCGGGCCACCCGAAGGAGTGAACCTCGCCGGGAGTTGAGGGATCAAGTTCCACTTCCCCCTCGCCACGGGAAGGCGCGCGGCGGTACGGGGCGCCGGTTGGACGGCGGGCACGGCCTTTGGCAAGATGCCCCGCCACCTCGGCCGCAAAGGCAGTGGTCCAGGCCAACTCCCCGGCTCCGCGCCCTCTGTGAAGGTCCTGCGCACACTCGTGCAGACTGCATGGATGCGCGTCGAACTCTCCACGGAACCCGGAAACCCCGCACGCCCCAACGAGGACTTCGCCTCCGTGGCGCTGCCCGCCTCAGGACAGGGCGGGGCGCTGGTCGTCCTGGACGGGGTGACACCCCCGGACGGGGACGACGGTTGTGTGCACGACGTGCCCTGGTTCGTTGCCCGACTTGGCGGGGCTCTGGGTGAACTGTCCGTTTCCCGGCGGGACATGACCCTGGCCGAGATCCTCTCCCTGGCCATCGGCCGCACCGCCGACACCCACCGCTCGACCTGTGACCTTTCTCACCCCCGTACGCCTCAGGCGACGGTGGTCCTGGCGCGTTGGGACGCGGACGCGGTCGAGCACCTGGTGCTGTCCGACTCGGCGCTCCTGGTCGAGTCGCCGGCCGGTGAGGTCGAAGCGGTGGTCGACCGCAGGCTCGACCAGCTGCCGCACCGGGTGACGGCGGCGCGGACCGCGGTGCGCGCCCTGGCGGAGGGCTCCCCGGAACGGGCGGCAGCGGCACGGGAGTACGTGGCGGCCGTCGAGTCCCTGCGCAATGCCGAGGACGGCTTCTTCACGGCGGCCGCGGATCCGTCGGCGGCGCTGCGCGCGGTCACGGGCAGCCGGCCGCGCCGCGACGTCCGCACCCTCGTCGGGCTCACCGACGGGGCGACCCGCTGGGTGGAGAAGTTCGGCGAAGGCGACTGGGCGGAGTGCTTCGCGTACCTGCGCAAGACAGGACCGCAGGGCTTGGTGGACCGGGTGCGGGCGCTCGAGCGGGAGCGGGTGGCGACGGGGGTGCGGGTCGGCGGGAAGCCGCACGATGACGCGACGGTGGTGTGGGTGGAGTTGTAGGCGCGCTTCGGAGTTGCAGGCGCGCCTCGGAGTTGTAGGCGCACCTCGGAGTTGTAGGCGCACCTCGGAGCTGTAGCCGCGCCTAGCCGTGGCCGCACCTAGGGTCGGGCTACTGCTCGCCGCCCGCGTTGAGCTGGTGCAGCAGCCGGGCCAGTTCGGCGACCTCGGCGCGGTCCCAGCCGGCGAGCTGGCGCACATAGCGCCCCCGCCGCGCACCGCGCACGGTACGGAACCGGTCGCGCCCCTCCTCCGTCAGGCGCACCAGAGCCGCCCGCCCGTCCGCCGGGTCGGGCTCGCGCGCCACCAGACCGAGTTCCTCCAGGGCGCGCAGCTGACGGCTCATCGTGGCCTTGCCGACACCGAAGTACGCGGCGAGCTCCGTGGCCCGCTGCGGGCCGCCCTCGTCCAGTCGTACGAGCAGGCCGTACGCGGCGGGTTCGAGCTCCGGGTGGACCGCACGCGCCATCTCGCCGGAACTGGCCCGCGCGCGCCGCAGAAACACCGTCAACTCCCGCTCCAGGGCGAGGAATTCGTGGTCCACACCACTTTCCGGCGGGACGGGGCGCGCGGAGCCGTCTCCGCGGTCGTGCACTTCAGAGGCCATGAAACGCTTTCCGATACTGAAAGTTTCTGCCAACCGCGGCCGTTGCCGCAGCTCGGCCAGTATTTCGCAGGCGTAGACCAACGGCAGCCCCAAGGCCCTCTTCCCACCCGCGAGTCCTCCTGCGTAGCTTCATTGGTGACATGTCCACGCCCCGACTGGGCGACATGTCGACAGATCCCCCCACCGGAGCCCCGTCGCCGGGCTCCACGAGGCCTTCGGAGGCACGCACATGTCCGTGCACAGACCCGGAAGACCCCGTACCACTCGCCTCACCACTCTCATCACCACTCGCCTCACCACCCGCATCACCCGCATCACCCGCACCGCTCGCACCGCTCGCCGGTCGGGCAACCGCTCCCGTCTCACCGCGGCCGGCATCCTCCTCTCCGTCCTCTCCCTCCTGCTCACTCTGCCCGCCACCTCCCAGGCCGCGGAGACCGCCGACAAACCCGCCCGCGGCGAGGCCCGCATGGGCCAGGGCGTCATCGCGCACGACGGCCAGGGCGGCCTCCCCCGCGAGAGCCGCGCCGTGCAGACCGAGGGCGTGGACGTCTCCAGCCACCAGGGCAACGTCAACTGGGCGTCCCTGTGGTCGAGCGGAGTCAAGTGGGCCTACGTCAAGGCCACCGAGGGGACGTACTACAAGAACCCCTACTTCGCGCAGCAGTACAACGGCTCGTACAACGTCGGCATGATCCGCGGCGCGTACCACTTCGCCACGCCCGACACGACCACGGGGACCGCGCAGGCCGACTACTTCGTCAACAACGGCGGCGGCTGGTCCCGCGACGGCAAGACCCTTCCGGGCGTCCTCGACATCGAGTGGAACCCCTACGGCGCGGCCTGCTACGGCAAGAGCCAGTCCGCGATGGTCACGTGGATCCGCGACTTCCTCAACCGCTACAAGGCCCGCACGGGCCGCGACGCGGTGATCTACACGGCGACGAGCTGGTGGACCCAGTGCACGGGCAACTACGGCGGCTTCGGCTCGACGAACCCCCTGTGGATCGCCCGCTACAACACGACTCCGGGGACGCTGCCGGCCGGTTGGGGCTTCTACACGATGTGGCAGTACACGTCTTCCGGGCCGATCGTGGGGGACCACAACAAGTTCAACGGGGCTCTTGACCGCGTGGTGGCGCTGGCCAACGGCTGATCCGGTACGACGCGAGGGCCCGGCCACCTGTGGGGGTGGCCGGGCCCTCGCCTGGCTGTCAGCAGCTGCCGCCCGCGGGACGGTCGCGCTTCACGAGGTTCGTGGAGCCGGTGGTGCCGTCAAGCCACAGCACGCGCAGGCCGGCGTCCGCGGCCGCGTACACCTGGTCGCCGCGGTTGCAGGAGACGCGCCGCGCGCCGCCCTTGCCGTCGGGCGCGACCTGGAACAGCTTCGGCAGCGTGTCGTTGGACCAGGTCATGGCCGGCGGCAGGTCGGTGATGCTCACCGCGTCGTCCGAGGCCGTCAGCGAGTACGCGTACAGGGAGCCGTCACCGGACTCCGGCGTCACGTCGATCGGGTCCGAGCCGTCGAGCCCGGCGCGGCGCACCGCGGCCTTGCCGGAGTCGGTGCCGTCGTGGTCCTCGATCCAGAAGACACCGTCGTCGGTGATCGCGGTCTGGCCGATGCCCACGGTCCCGGCGCCGACGGGCATCAGCGTCGTCTCGCCGGACGCCGGGTCGAAGACCCCGACACCGATCTGCCGGGCGTCCTCCCCGGGCCACAGCTTGGCGTAGGCGATCTTTCCGTCCTTGACGGAGGGCAGACCCGAGACGTGGTACTGACGGCCGCCGTCGACCAGGCCGACCTCGCCGGTCTTCATGTTGACGTACCGGACGTTGGTGACGCCGAACTGCGGGTTGACCGCGGTGTACGCGATGTAGTCGCCGTCCACGACGAGTCCGAAGACGTCGCTGCCGATGGAGTCGACCCGCTTCGGGATGCCGCCCACGACCGGCTTCGCCATGATGTGGATGCCGTTGTTGCTGTACTGCGCCCACGCCACCGTCTTGCCGTCGGTGTCGGCGTGGACGTTGTAGTCGCCGTTGTTGCCGCTCACGAGCTGCGGCGTGCCCTTGCCCGAGGTGTTGCCGAGCCACACCGAGTACGGCTCGCTGCCGTCCGCGTTCGAGTTCGAGACGGCGTACTTGCCGCCGCCCGCGCCGACCCCGGTGCTCGCGATGTTGACCTCGGTCTGGAGCAGGTCGGTGTCGACACCGAGCGCCTTCTCCCACCCGGGGACGATGCCGTGCGCCTCGAACGACCGCTTGATGATGCTCAACTGGGCCTTGGTGGCGCCCAGTTCCTGTGCGGCGGCGACGACCGCGGCGCGGCCCTCGGTGAAGCCGTCGAGCGGGGTCATGTACGCGGACAGGGCGCGGTAGACGATCTGGTCGGCGAGCTCGGCGCCGAGGTCCTCGCGCAGGTCCCACAGCGCGCCGGAGAAGATCGTGGAGTTGAGGTGCACACCGCCGTTGTCACCGCGCATGGTGACGCCGATGAAGTCCTTCGAGGTGGTGGCGCCGTCGTTGAGGTCACGCAGGGCGCACTCGCGCGGGCTCGCGGTGATGCACAGGTCCTCGCCGAGGAGTCCGGCCTCCGGGTCACTCATGGAGCCGCCGTCCGCGGCCAGGTCGATGGCGTTGCCGAAGTAGTCGGCGATCGCCTCGTTCATGGCGCCCGACTGTCCCACGTACACCAGGTTCGCGGTGTGCTCGACGACGCCGTGGGTCATCTCGTGGCCGACCACGTCGGTGTCCGCGGCAAAGGAGCGGAAGTCGCCGCCGCCTTGGCCGTACACCATCTTGGAGCCGTCCCAGAAGGCGTTGAGGAACGGCCGGCCGTTCTCGACCACGCCCACCAGGGAGTTGATGAAGCCGTCGTTGCCGTCGAGTCCTGCCCGGCCGAAGTTCGACTTGTAGTAGTCGTAGACCTCGCCCGCCGCCCAGTGGGCGTCGATCGCGCCGATGTCGGTGAATTCCTGGCTCAGTTCGGGCGTGGTCGACTGGAAGTCCGTGATGCCGGCGGGCCAGACACCGGAGGCGGTGTACGCCTCACGGCCGCGGGCGTCCCAGGTCTTCAGCATCGGGCCGTCGTACGGGGAGTCCGCGGCCCGCCTGCCGTAGTCGATCGTGTGGTAGACGTCCTTGGCGTCCTTGTACAGGTTCACCTCGGTCTTCTTGCCGTTGGAGCGGTTGCCGGTGCCCTTGACGACGAGCTGGGCGGCCGACGTGGTGGTCGCATCGTCGGCGGCGGGCGCCTCGTCCGTGGCGGGCGCCTCGTCCGCGGTGCCGGTGGCCGTCCCCGTCGGGGCCGCCCCCGTCCCACCGAACGACTTGACCGAGCTGAACTGCATCAGCGGGAAGCCCGAGTGCGCGTCGACGTACACCTCCTGCTTGACGGGGGTGCCGTCGGCCGGGTGCACGCCGGTGACGGTGATGTGCCGGGTGAGGACTCCGTCGCCCTGCGGGAGGACGGCGACGTCGGCGGCCTTGCCGGTGAGCTGCCCGGCCCTCTTCTCCCCGCCCTTCGCCGGGGCCTTCAGGAGCCCGCCGCCCAGCTGCCTGCGGACGGCGCCGACCGCGCGCTCGACCGCGACCTCCTCGGAGACCTTCGGGGTGACCGTGTCGAGCTTCAGCCCGGTGAAGTACTGGCCGGACGTGCCGGTGACGGTGCGCTTGCCGTCCTTCTTCGTCATCCGGACCACGTACTGGCCGCCGAGGACCTCGACGCCCTTGTGCCTCTGCTGGAGCCGGACCGTCTCCTTGCCGCCCTCGGTCTCGGTCGAGACCGCCGTGAGCTCCTTCGCCGAGGTATCGGCGATGTGGTAGCGGTTCTTCTTCGCCTTGAGGTGGCCGCGTGCGGCGTCCGCGGGGCTGCCGCTGCCTGCCGCCTCCTCGCTCAAACCGGTCACCAGGGACGGGGTGTCGGTGTCGGTACCCGCGACGGCACCCTCGACGGTGGCCGCGGCGGCCGGTGCGGTCTGTGCGTGGGCGGGCGTCATGCCGGTCATCAGGAGTCCTGCGGCGGCGAGGAGCGCCGCCACTCCCTGGCCGACGGCTATGCCGCCCGGCCTGTCTTCTCGTCTGCTGCGCGCTGAAGTCCGCACGTTGTTCCCTTCGGAGCCCTGGGGGGTGGCCGTTGTCGGATGCGGACATGGAACGGCCCGCAGAGGGCCCTGAACAATGCGTTCCAGGTGCCTACTTGTGTACGTGCACACTTGTGTGGCCTGCGGGAACGGGCGAGAATCCGCGTGTGGAGCTGGCTGAATGGGACACACAGTGGCGGGCTCTCGGGCTCGGCGCCGACGAACTCCAGGTGTACGAAGCGCTCCTCGGACGGCCCGGGCACCCGTCCCGCGCCGCGTTCGCGCGCGCCCTCGGCCTGAGTGCACGCCGCGCGTCGGCTGCCCTCGACCGGCTCGCACAGCACGGGTTCACGCGGCCGGACGGTGACGCACCCCTGCCCTCGGCCGTCGCACCCACCACCGCACTGCGCGGGCTCCTCCACCGCCACCAGGCCGGACTCCTGCGCAGATCAGCCGAGTTGGAGGAGCTGACCGGGGCGGTGGACCGGATGGCCGCCGACCTGCTGGGCGCCGCACACGACCCTTGGGCCATCGGCATCGAGACGGTCCGCGGCAGGGTGGCGATAGCCGAGCGCGTCAACGCGCTGATGGGCTCGGCCCGCGAGGAGGTCGCGCTCCTCGACCGCCCGCCCTACGCGGCGAGTGCACCGGACGGGATGCCCGCGCCGCTCGATGTCACGGCGCTCGTACGGCGCGGGATACGGGTGCGGGTGGTGGTGGACCGGGACGGGCTGAGTTTCCAGGGGCGGGCCCGTGGGCTCGGGGAGTTGTCCGAGCAGGGCGTGCAGATCCGGGTGGGGACGCAGCTGCCGACGAAGCTCATCACCGCGGACCGCAGGATCACCCTGCTGCCGCCGACGGACGCCGCCGATCCGACGGCCTCGGCGCTTGTGGTCAGCGACGCGTTGCTCGGGAACGCGTTGGTGCCGTTGTTCGAGGCGGTGTGGGCGCGGTCGATGCCGATCGGCGGGATCGGGAGCACCGCGGCGGACGGCCCGGGTGCGGGCGCCGCGCCGGTCCCCGGCCCGGGGACCGGCGCGGGTGGACTCGACGCCGGGGACCGCGAGTTGCTGACGCTGCTCGCGGCCGGCCTGAAGGACGAGGCGATCGCGCGCCGCCTCGGCGTCCATGTGCACACGGCACGCCGGCGGATCAGCCGGCTGCTGCGGGCCCTGAACGCCGAGACGCGGTTCCAGGCCGGGGTGCAGGCGGTGGGACGGGGGTGGCTGGACGCCGGGTAGCCGCCCAGTGGGCTACTTGCCCGTGTGCAGCCTCACGTGCAAGGCACGGATTTCTTCGGTGAGTTCGGGGACCGGACCCTCGACGATGACGTTCGGGGCGACCGTGTGCACGGGGAGGGCGGCCACCGGGCCCTGGGGTACGCCGAGTTCCTGGAGCCAGCCCGTGAGCTGGGCCGATGAGGCGACGTACACGATGCGCGCCAGGCCGACCCAGGCATGGGCGGCGGAGCACATCGGGCAGTGTTCGCCCGAGGTGTAGACGGTGGCGCCGGCGCGCTCCTCGGGGGTCAGGTGCTCGGCGGCCCAGCGGGCGAGTTCGAACTCGGGGTGGCGCGTCTGGTCGCCGCCCGCGACGCGGTTGCGGTCCTCGGCGCGGGCGTTGCCTTCGGCGTCGACGAGGACGGAGCCGAAGGGTTCGTCGCCTGCGTCGAGGGCTTCGGCGGCGAGTTCGATGCAGCGGCGGAGGTGGCGCATGTCGGTGTCGTTGACCATGAGGTCAGGGTAGGCACGCGGTGCGCTCACCGCCCAAGCGAACGGCCCGAGCCCCCACACAGGGGGGCCCGGGCCGCCGCCTCCTCCCGCAGAACCCCCCGGGGGGCTCCCTCCCGGGGTTTGGGGGGGGGCCCTCTTTCCC
>NZ_JAEIMH010000069.1:17700-32519 GCF_016464295.1 Streptomyces sp. N35
CCCGCCCCGCCCCCCCCCCCCCCCCCCGGGGGGGCCCGCCCCCCCCCGCCTCATCCGGCAGACCCCCCGGGAGCTCTCGCTCCGGGGGTTCTGGGTGCTCCTATTCGTCGCACCCAGCGTCACGCCGCCACGGGAACCTTCACCGCCGCCGGCGTCAGGGCCAGCTCCAGGACCTGGCGGACATCCGTCACCGGGTGGACGTCCAGCTTGGCCAGCACCTCGGCCGGTACGTCGTCCAGATCGGCCTCGTTGCGCTTCGGGATGATCACCGTGGTGACACCCGCCCGGTGCGCCGCGAGCAGCTTCTGCTTCACGCCGCCGATGGGCAGGACCCGCCCGGTCAGCGAGACCTCGCCGGTCATCGCCACATCCGTACGGACCAGGCGCCCGGACAGCAGCGAGGCGAGCGCGGTCGTCATGGTGATACCGGCGCTCGGACCGTCCTTCGGGACCGCGCCCGCGGGGAAGTGGATGTGCACCCCGCGGTCCTTCAAGTCGGCCACAGGAAGCTCCAGTTCCGCGCCGTGCGAGCGCAGGAAGCTCAGGGCGATCTGGGCCGATTCCTTCATCACGTCGCCGAGCTGACCGGTCAGGGTCAGTCCGGCCGCGCCCGTCTCCGGGTCGGCCAGCGAGGCCTCGACGAAGAGGACGTCCCCGCCCGCGCCCGTGACCGCGAGCCCGGTCGCCACACCCGGCACCGCGGTGCGCCGCTCGGCCGGGTCCTGGGCGGACTCCGGCACGTGGTGCGGACGGCCGATCAGATCGCGCAGATCGTTCGCGCCGACGGTGAACGGCAGCTCGCGGTCGCCGAGTTCGTGCTGCGCCGCGACCTTGCGGAGCACCCGGGTGATGGCACGCTCCAGGTTGCGGACGCCGGCCTCGCGGGTGTACTCGCCGGCCAGCTTGCGCAGCGCGTCCTCCTCGACCGTGACCTCGTCGCCGTTGAGCCCCGAGCGCTCCAGCTGCCTCGGCAGCAGGTGGTCGCGGGCGATGACGACCTTCTCGTCCTCGGTGTAGCCGTCGAGCCGTACCAGGTCCATACGGTCGAGCAGCGCCTCGGGGATCGCTTCGAGGACGTTGGCCGTGGCGAGGAACACCACGTCGCTCAGGTCGAGTTCGACCTCCAGGTAGTGGTCGCGGAAGGTGTGGTTCTGCGCCGGGTCGAGGACTTCGAGGAGCGCCGCCGCGGGGTCGCCGCGGAAGTCGGAGCCCACCTTGTCGATCTCGTCGAGGAGGACGACCGGGTTCATGGACCCGGCCTCCTTGATGGCGCGCACGATCCGGCCGGGCAGCGCGCCCACGTACGTACGGCGGTGACCGCGGATCTCCGCCTCATCCCGTACGCCGCCGAGCGCGACCCGCACGAACTTGCGCCCCATCGCGTGCGCGACGGACTCACCGAGGCTGGTCTTGCCGACGCCGGGCGGGCCGACGAGCGCGAGAACGGCGCCTCCGCGCCGCCCGCCGACCACGCCCAGGCCCCGGTCGCTGCGCCGCTTTCGCACCGCCAGGTATTCGGTGATCCGCTCCTTCACGTCGTCCAGGCCCGCGTGCTCGGCGTCGAGCACGGCCTTGGCGCCCTGGATGTCGTACGCGTCCTCGGTCCGCTCGCTCCAGGGGAGCTCCAGGACCGTGTCGAGCCAGGTGCGGATCCAACTGCCCTCGGGGGACTGGTCGCTGGACCGCTCCAGCTTGTCGACCTCCTTGAGCGCGGCCTCCCGCACCTTCTCGGGCAGGTCTGCGGCCTCGACGCGGGCCCGGTAGTCGTCCGACTCCTCACCCTCGCTCTCGCCGTTGATCTCGCGCAGCTCCTTGCGTACGGCTTCGAGCTGGCGGCGCAGGAGGAACTCGCGCTGCTGCTTGTCGACGCCCTCCTGGACGTCCTTGGCGATGGACTCGGCGACGTCCTGCTCGGCGAGGTGCTCGCTGAGCCACTGGACGGCGAGCTTGAGGCGGGCCACCGGGTCGGTGGTCTCCAGGAGTTCGACCTTCTGGGCGGTGGACAGGAACGGCGAGTAGCCGGAGTTGTCGGCGAGCGCGCCCACGTCGTCGATCTGCTGGACGCGGTCGACGACCTGCCAGGCGCCGCGCTTGCGCAGCCAGCTGGTGGCAAGGGCCTTGTACTCCTTGACCAGTTCGGTGACCGCGCCCGGCAGCGGGGCGGGGTCGCTGTCGTCGACCTGGGTGCCCTCGACCCACAGAGCCGCACCCGGTCCGGTCGTCCCGGCGCCGATCTGCACCCTGTGCCGCGCCCGGATCAGGGCGCCGGGGTCGCCGTCGGCGAGCCGGCCGACCTGCTCGACGGTGCCGAGCACGCCGATACCGGCGTACGTGCCGTCGATACGCGGCACGAGGAGCACACGTGGCTTACCGGTCTGTCCGCGTGCGGCGGCCTGTGCGGCCTCCACCGCGGCGCGTGCTTCCGGATCGTTGAGGTCGAGCGGGACGACCATGCCGGGCAGGACGACCTCGTCGTCGAGCGGCAGGACGGGCAGAGTGAGCGGTGCGGACGTCGAAGCCATGATCTCCCCTTCGGCATTCAAGTTGAGCTATGCCGACTCAATGCTTGTGCGCCGCTCAATGTTCCCCACAGGGCGTTCGCTGTGAGCGATCACGCGGAAGGTCCTGGACGGCCGACCTCAGGAACCCGGGATGACCAGGACCTTTCCGCGGATGCGGCCCGTCTCGCCGAGGTGGTGGACCTCCGCGAGGCGGGACAGCGGGTACGTACCGCTGATGTCCACGGCGACCGCGCCCGCGTCGACCAGGGCGACGAGGGCCGCCAGGTCCGCGGGGTCGTTACGGGCGACCATGTGCAGGGCGACCACCTCCGGGCCCGCTTCGATCGGGGTGGCGATCGAGACGAGCCGGCCGCCCGGCCGCACCAGCGGCACGAGGGCCGCGGCGTCCTGCGGGCCGAGCGGGACCAGGTTGAGGAGGGTGTCCACCTGACCGTCGAGCGCCTCGGCCACCGGCGTGACCGTGTAGTCGATCACCTCGTCCGCCCCCTGCCGCCGCACCGCATCGGCGCTGCGCGGACCTGCCGTGGCGACCACGTGAGCTCCGGCGTGCCTGGCCAGTTGTGTGACAAGACCTCCGACACCTCCTCCCGCTCCGTTGACCAGAACGCGCTGACCGGCCGAGACCTTCCCGTGCTCGAACACCGCCTGCCATGCGGTGAGCCCCGCGACGGGCAGGGCGGCGGCCTGCGGGAGCGGAATCGAGACCGGCGCCGGAACGAGCGAGGCAGCCGGAGCGCGTACGTACCCGGCGGCCCCTCCCCCGCCGTCCACGCGTCCGAGCACCCGGTCGCCGACGGCCAAGCCAGTGACGTCCGGGCCGAGTTCGGTGACCGTGCCCGCGACATCCCAGCCCGGGACGTACGGCAGTTCCACCGGCAGGAATCCCTGCAACAGCCCCTGCCGCAGGGCCGCTTCGGTCGGGTTGAACGAGGTCGCGGCGACCCGGACCAGCACCTCACCGGCGGCCGGCCGGGGGCGCGGAGCGTCCTCGTGGCGGATCACCGAAGGGTCTCCGAACTCGTGGATGCGGGCGGCCTTCATCGTCGTCGGGTGTGCGCTCTTGATCGATGCCGTCGGGTGTGCGCTCTTGATCGTCATGGCTCTGAAGTTAGGGCCCGGCATGGAGACGATCCATGCGTACGAGTGCCTCATTCATATGCGTACGTCTCGCGTCCGCTCCACACCCCTCGGCGCCTCCCCCGCCCCGCAGCCCCTCACCCACCCGTACGCTCCCCACGTGGACGTACTCAGTGATGTGCTGGCCGTGCTCCGGACCGGCCGCCCGCGCGCGGCCCATGTGCGCTGGCACGCCCCCTGGGCCCAGGAGTTCGCGTCCGTGCCCGGTTCGGCCGGGTTCCAGATCGTGCTCGAGGGCTCCTGTCTGCTGCTGCCACCCGACGGGGAACCGGTCCGACTCGCCGCCGGTGACGTGCTATTGATGCCTCACGGCAGCGGCCACACCCTGGCCGACAGCCTCGACACCCCGTTGCCCGCGCCCGCCTGCGCGCCGGACGACCCGCGCCACTCCGCCCCGTACGCCTTCGACCGTGTCGACCCGACCGGAGGCAGCGGCCCGGCCACCGTCATCCTCTGCGGGACCTACCAGCTGGACCCTCGGCGCACCCACCCACTGCTGCTCGGCCTGCCCGAGCGGATCCATCTGCCGGCCGACGACGGGCGCGGGAGCGAACTGCGTTCAGCCGTCGAGCTGCTGGCGTCCGAGCTCGGCCGCCCGCGCCTCGGCAGCGACGCGGCGGTGCCCGCGCTCCTGGAGACGCTGCTCCTGTACATCCTGCGCATCTGGTTCGCCGAGCAACCCCCTCACGGGGGCCCCGCCGGCTGGGCCGCCGCGCTCAACGACCCGCAGATCACCGCCGCCCTCGACGCGATCCACGACGCACCCGGCGATCCTTGGACCGTGGCCTCGCTCGCCGGGCGTGCCGGGCTCTCGCGGGCGCCGTTCGCCCGTCGTTTCGCGGCGCTGACCGGGCAGCCGCCGCTGGCGTATCTCACCTGGTGGCGGATGACCCTCGCGGCGCGGCTCCTGCAGACCACCGACGCTCCTCTGAAGTCCCTTGCCTCGCAGGTGGGTTACGCCTCGGAGTTCGCGTTCGCCGCGGCCTTCAAGCGGACGTACGGCCTGCCTCCCGGCCGGTACCGGCGCGCTCCGGACCCCGCCGCGCCCATGCCGGCTTCCGTACCCGCCCCCGTACCCGCCTCCGCACCCGCACCCGCACCCGCACCCGCACCCGCACCGACGATCACGATGCGGCAAAGAATCACCCCGGGCGACCATCACCCCACCCCACCTACGTAATATGCAATCCATAGCTTCAGCCATTACATCAAGCTGGGGCACGGAGAGCGGGGAGGGCTCATGGAGCGCACGAACGAGGACGTCAACGTGCGGGAATGGGTGGACGGGTGGGTCGTCTCGCGGGGTGCCGCGCCGCCGATCCGGGAGCCGTGGGGCTACACGGTCCACGGCGGCCTGCTCAAGACCGCCGGCCGCCATGTCCTGGCCGCCACCAACGACGACGTGCTCGAAGCCGACGTCCGCAAGGTCACCGAGGCGTCACGCGGCCTGGACTGGCATCTCAAGGTCTTCGCCGACCCGCAGCGCGTGCTCCCGTGGCTCGCGCCGGGCTGGGAGCCGTACGGTGCGGGCGACTACCTGATGGTCACGGAGCTCAAGTCCGCGCCCCTGCCCGAGGTTCCGGACGGATACGTGCTGCACACCTGGACCCGCGGCGGCGTCGCCCGCGTCCTGCTCACCGACACCGACGGCTCCTTCGCCGCGCGCGGGCAGATCGCGCCGGTGGGGGCGTGCGCGGTGGCCGACCAGATCGAGACGGCCGAGGAGCACCAGCGCCGCGGGCTCGGCCGGCTCGTCATGCACGCCCTGCACGCGGCGGCCCTCGCCGAGGGCTCCACACGCGCCGTCCTCGCGTGCACGCCGCAGGGCCGTCTGCTGTACGAGGCGGTGGGCTGGCGGACCGTGGCGCCGCTGACGAACGCGAAGTTCGTGGGCACCGGCCCGGACAAGATCACGTAAACGTCTCGACATCAGGTAAACGCGTCGACGCGGCGCGCGCGCCGGGGCAGGATGCCGTCCCATGGACCGGCAGAAGATCAGCGCAATCGCCCACGGCGACCACCCCATCGCGGCACCCCTGCACGACACTTCCGTCGACCGTCTGCTCACGCGCGCCCTGCCGCGCGGCGACGAGCGGGTGCTCGACCTCGGCTGCGGAGAGGCCGCCTGGCTCGTACGGGCGGCGAGCGGACGGCCCGGGGTACGGGGCGACGGCGTCGACGTGAGCGAGGCCGCCCTCACGCGCGGCTGGTCCTGGGTCGAGGAGGCCGGCCTGAGCGGGCGGGTCGATCTCCATCTGGCGGACGCGGCCGGGTTCAGCGCGCCCGAGCCGTACGACCTGGTCATGTGTGTCGGCGCGACCCACGCCTTCGGCGGTCTGCTGCCCACCCTCGAAGCCGCGGGACAGAAGCTGGCCGAGGGCGGCAGCGTGCTGATCGGGGACGGCTTCTGGGAGCGCGAGCCCGGTGCGGCGACCCTCGAAGTGGGTTTCTCCGCGGATGAGTTCGCCGATCTCGCCACCACCGTGGACCGCGTCACGGAGGCCGGCTGGGTCCCCGCGTACGCCCATGTCAGCACGCTCGCCGAATGGGACGACTACGAGTGGTCCTGGACCGGGACCCTGGCCCGCTGGGCCCTCGACCACCCCGAGGACCCGGACGCGAAGGAGGCCGCCGCGGCGGCCGTGCAGCACCGCACCGAGTGGCTGCGGGGTTACCGCGGAACCCTCGGGTTCGTGACGATGGTGCTGCGGCGGGCCGAATAGCCCGGAGCGTCGCTCCTGGCGGGCCGAACGACTCGGAACGTCGTACCTGGCTGGCCGAGCAGCTCGGAGCCTCGCTCCTAGCGCGTGGCCAGCCTCCACAGCGAGGTGATCTCCTTCGACCGCGCCTCGTACAGCGGATCGTCGCGATCGTTCGCACGTCCGTGGCGAGGCGTGGTCGTCTCGCGGCCGGTCACTTCGAGACCGGCCGCCTCGGTCGCGTCGGCGAGCTCCGACTCGCCGCGCAGACCGAGGCGTTCACCCAGGTCGGAGATGAGCAGCCAGGCCTCGCCGCCGGGTGCGAGATGGTCCGGGAGTCCGGCGAGGAAGCGGCGCAGGAAGCTGCTGTCCGGGTCGTACACCGCATGGTCGAGACGGGTCCGGGGCCGGGCCGGGAGCCAGGGCGGATTGCAGACGATCAGGTCGGCGCGGCCCTCGGGGAACAAGTCGGCCTGCTGTACGTCGACTTGGGCGCCGACGCCGAGCCGGTCCGCGTTCTCGCGGGCGCAGGCCACCGCGCGCGGGTCCAGGTCGGTGGCGACGACCCGGCCCACGCCGCGCCGGGCGAGCAGCGCCGCGAGCACGCCCGTGCCCGTGCCGATGTCGAACGCCACGCGCGGCGCCCGGAGCCGGGCATCGGCGGCCAGGTCCAGGTACTCGCCACGGACCGGCGAGAACACCCCGTAGTGCGGATGGATCCGGTCCCCGCCGAGCACCGGGATCTCCACCCCCTTGCGGCGCCATTCATACGCCCCGACGACACCGAGCAGCTCCCGCAGCGAGCCGGCCGCAAGGCCGTCCCCGAACTCCCCGTACGCCTGCTCACAGGCCTCGGCGACCTCGGGCGCGCGCTTGAGCGGAATCGTCCAGCCGTCCTCGTAGGGCACGAGCAGCAGGCTCAGGATGCGGGTGCGGCGGGCCTGTTCGCGGCGCTGGAGATGGAACGCCTCGGTGAGCGTGTCCGCCTTGGGCTGCCTGCGCGGCTCGGCCCGCTTGCCGAGCGAGGCGAGCAGCTGCCGCGCCGACGGGTAGTCGCCGGTCCACAGCAGCGCGGTGCCTTCACAGATATGGCGATACGCGGCGGCCACACCGATCCGGCTGTCGGCGGTGACGACACGACGCGGCGCGGGCGTACCGCCGTCCGAGATCCAACGGGCGGAGCGCACCTCGCCGTCGTCCAGGGTCCAGCTGATGGACACGGGGGCCTTTCGGGTCGGCGGGTGGGGTGAGGTCAGGATATTTGCTGGCGGCGGGCGGCGCCGCCGTGCACACCCCGTACCGCCCCGCCACAAGGGCGCATGCAAGAGAATGGCCCCATGTGCGCCACGTACGAAAATCCCGACCGGACCGCACCCAACCCCGCACCCAGCGAAGAGCCCGTCGTGCTCGACCGTCGTGACGGGCCGTACGGCGAGGTGGTGCTGCGGCGGCACGGCGGTCTGCTGCAGATCATCGCGAACGGGGTGTTCCTGATGGACACCTCCGACGGGCGCTCCGAGCGGCTGCTCGTCGATGCCGCGCGGGACGCGCTCCCCGCGGACCGCAGCGAGCCCAGTGTGCTGATCGGCGGACTCGGTGTCGGTTTCTCGCTCGTGCATGCCGCCGCCGACCAGCGCTGGGGCCGGATCGATGTGGTCGAGCGGGAAGAGGCCATCATCGACTGGCATATCAATGGGGCGTTGAGGGATATTTCGGGCGAAGCCCTCGACGACGAGCGCACCCGGATCGTGCGGGCCGACCTCGTCGCGTACATCCACGGCGGCAATGAGAGATACGACGCACTCTGTCTCGACATCGACAACGGCCCGGACTGGACGGTTACCGAGGGAAACCACTCCCTTTACTCTCCGCGAGGGCTCGAAGCCTGCCGCGAGATGCTCAACTCCGGTGGGATTCTTGCCATTTGGTCGGCCCAGCCGTCCGCTGATTTCGAAGAGTCGTTGCGGAATGCCGGATTCAGCAACGTACGTACGGAAGAGATCCCCGTTGTCCGCGGCGTCCCGGACGTGGTCCATCTCGCCATCAGGGCCGCATAGCCGAGGTGGTGTAACTGCCCGTACGCTGCTGACCGACAACGCGGATCTTTGCGCGAGGAACACCGGAGTCACGGGTTCTGCGCAAAGCTCACGCGTCGGAGCAGCGACGGACAACGAAGGCGTATCCCAGGGGCGGGCCATGGAGCAGACACACACCTCCCACAACGGCACGGCTGCCACGCCGGGCGCCCAGCGACGGGTCCTGGTGGTCGAGGACGACGCCACGATCGTCGACGCGATCGGCGCACGGCTGCGTGCCGAGGGTTTCCTAGTGCAGACGGCGTCGGACGGTCCTGCGGCGGTCGACACCGCCGAGGCCTGGCAGCCCGATCTGCTGATCCTCGACATCATGCTGCCGGGCTTCGACGGCCTCGAGGTCTGCCGCCGCGTCCAGGCGTCGCGGCCGGTGCCGGTGCTGATGCTGACCGCGCGTGACGACGAGACCGACATGCTGGTCGGGCTCGGGGTCGGCGCGGACGACTACATGACGAAGCCGTTCTCCATGCGGGAGTTGGCGGCGCGCGTGCACGTGCTGCTGCGCCGCGTCGAGCGGGCCGCGCTCGCCGCGACCACCCCGCGCTCCGGGATACTCCGGCTCGGGGAGCTGGAGATCGACCACGCTCAGCGCCGCGTCCGCGTGCGCAGCGAGGACGTGCATCTCACGCCGACCGAGTTCGATCTCCTGGTCTGCCTGGCGAACACCCCGCGCGCCGTGCTCTCGCGTGAGCAGCTGCTCGCCGAGGTGTGGGACTGGGCGGACGCCTCCGGCACCCGGACCGTCGACAGCCACATCAAGGCGCTGCGCCGCAAGATCGGCGCCGAGCGGATCCGTACGGTGCACGGGGTCGGGTACGCGCTGGAGACGCCGACGCCATGAGCGGCGCGGCCGACTCCCGCGACACGAGCGGCTCGTACGCACGCGACCTCTGGAGAGGCGTCATGAAGCGCCCGTGGGCGACCGCCCTGTTGTGGTGGTCACACCTGCTCCTGTGGTGGTCCGGCGCCCGGCGCCGCCGCTCCGAGACGCTGGGTCTGCGGGCCGAACGGCTCGAGCGCAGGGCCGAGTCCGTGCACCGCCGCGCCGCGGCCACCGGGCACGCCCGCGAGGGGCGGCTGCTGACCCGCCTGATGGCCCTGCTGCAGGATCTGCGGCCGTACTCCATCAAGACCAAGCTCGGCACGCTCGTGGTGATCTCCGTGCTGATCACCACCGGCCTGCTGATGATCGCCATACAGACCAAGACGGAGCTGCGCTTCATCACGGTCTTCTCGGTGATCGCGACCCTCCTGATCACCCAGTTCGTGGCGCACTCGCTGACCGCGCCCCTGGACGAGATGACGACGGTCGCCCGCTCCATCTCGCACGGCGACTACACCCGCCGCGTCGTCGGCGCCGACCGCCGTGACGAGCTCGGCGACCTCGCCCAGACGATCAACCGCATGGCCGACGACCTGGAAGCCCAGGACCAGCACCGCAAGGAGCTCGTGGCCAACGTCTCGCACGAGCTGCGCACCCCGATCGCCGCGCTGCGCGCCGTCCTGGAGAACGTGGTCGACGGCGTCTCGGCCGCCGACCCCGAGACCATGCGGACCGCGCTCAAGCAGACCGAGCGGCTCGGCCGGCTCGTCGAGACCCTGCTCGACCTCTCGCGCCTCGACCACGGCGTGGACCAGCTGCACGCCCGGCGCTTCGAGGTGTGGCCGTATCTCTCCGGCGTCCTGAAGGAGGCCAACATGGTGGCCTCGCAGCGCCGCGGCATGCCGTCGGGCTCCGGCCGGCACACCCGTACCGATGTGCACCTGCATCTGGACGTGACACCGCCCGAGCTGACCGCGCACGCGGACGCCGAACGCCTCCACCAGGTCGTGGCCAACCTGATCGACAACGCGGTCAAGCACTCGCCCCCGCACGGCCGCGTCACGGTCCGCGCCCGCCGCGGCGAGGCGCCGGACTCGCTCGAGCTCGAGGTGCTCGACGAGGGTCCCGGCATCCCGCGCTCCGAGTGGCACCGGGTCTTCGAGCGGTTCAACCGCGGCAGCCACGCCGACAAGAAGTCCAGCGACGGCGGTACGGGTCTGGGCCTGGCCATCGCGCGCTGGGCCGTCGATCTGCACGGTGGCCGGATCGGCGTGGCCGAATCCGCTCGGGGCTGCCGGATTCAGGTCAGCCTTCCGGGGCACCGGACGCGTGCGGAGTTGACGTAGGGTTCGAAACGGGCGCGCAAGATCTTCGAACTTCGGGTACCCGGTTCGCCTGATCGTTGTGCTGTCAGTCAAGGGTGCGAGCCGTGGGGGTCGCAGCCGGGGCTTCCGCTGCCCGGCACGGAGCGGAACCTCGCTTGTTTCCCGCCATTTCCCGCCCCGAAACACGCCTTGTGATGTGACTTACGTGACGGAAGGCCCGCCCGGTCTGCACCTCTCGGCCCGGGAGGCGTAGCCTTTATTCCCGCTGTCCATCACCTTGTGAAGCGGAAGAGGGCGGTTACCGCCGTGTCGCCACAGTCCCCCAGTAACTCGAGCACCACGACCGATCAAACGGGGCAGGGGAAGAACCCTGCCGCCGCGTTCGGACCCAATGAGTGGCTCGTCGACGAGATCTATCAGCAGTACCTCCAGGACCCGAACTCGGTAGACCGTGCCTGGTGGGACTTCTTCGCCGACTACAAGCCGGGCGGCAATGCCGCCGCCCCGCTCAAGACGGAGAGCTCCGCCTCTGCCACAGCCGCGGGGGCTGTGAGCACGGCTCCGGCTCCGAGCGCTCCCGCAGGCACCTCGGCGCCCGCCGCGCAGGCTCCGGCCGCACCGGCCCAGGCCCCGGCCGCACCCGCGCAGGCTGCCGCTCCGGCGGCGCAGGCCCCGGTCCCGGCTCCCGCCCAGGCGAAGCCCGCGGCCCAGGCTGCCGCGCCCGCCAAGCCCGCACCCGCCGCGAAGCCGGCCGCCAAGCAGGAGGCCCCCGCGAGCGAGGGTCCCGAGCTGATCACCCTGCGCGGTCCCGCCGCCGCCGTGGCGAAGAACATGGACGCCTCCCTCGAGGTGCCCACCGCGACCTCGGTGCGCGCCGTGCCGGTGAAGCTGCTCTTCGACAACCGCATCGTCATCAACAACCACCTCAAGCGCGCCCGGGGCGGGAAGGTCTCCTTCACGCACCTCATCGGGTACGCGATGGTGCAGGCCATCAAGGCCATGCCGTCGATGAACTGGCACTACGCGGTCAAGGACGGCAAGCCGACCCTGGTCAAGCCGGAGCACATCAACTTCGGTCTGGCCATCGACCTGGTGAAGCCGAACGGTGACCGCCAGCTCGTGGTGGCGGGCATCAAGAAGGCCGAGACGCTGAACTTCTTCGAGTTCTGGCAGGCCTACGAGGACATCGTCCGCCGTGCCCGCAACGGCAAGCTGACGATGGAGGACTTCACGGGCGTCACCTGCTCGCTGACCAACCCCGGCGGCCTCGGCACCGTCCACTCGGTGCCGCGTCTGATGTCCGGCCAGTCCGTGATCATGGGCGTCGGCTCGATGGACTACCCGGCCGAGTTCCAGGGCACCTCGCAGGACACCCTGAACAAGCTGGGCATCGCCAAGGTGATGACCCTCACCTCGACGTACGACCACCGCGTGATCCAGGGCGCCGCCTCCGGCGAGTTCCTGCGCAACGTCGCGAACCACCTCCTGGGCGAGGGCGAGTTCTTCGACGAGATCTTCAAGGCGCTGCGTATTCCTTACGAGCCGGTCCGCTGGCTCAAGGACATCGACGCCTCGCACGACGACGACGTCACCAAGGCGGCGCGCGTCTTCGAGCTGATCCACTCCTACCGGGTGCGCGGCCACGTCATGGCCGACACGGACCCGCTGGAGTACCGCCAGCGCAAGCACCCCGACCTGGACATCACCGAGCACGGGCTCACGCTGTGGGACCTGGAGCGCGAGTTCGCGGTCGGCGGCTTCGCCGGCAAGTCGATGATGAAGCTGCGCGACATCCTCGGCGTGCTGCGTGACTCCTACTGCCGCACCACCGGCCTGGAGTTCATGCACATCCAGGACCCGAAGCAGCGCAAGTGGCTGCAGGACCGCATCGAGCGCCCGCACTCCAAGCCGGAGCGCGAGGAGCAGCTGCGCATCCTGCGTCGCCTCAACGCCGCGGAGGCCTTCGAGACCTTCCTGCAGACGAAGTACGTCGGCCAGAAGCGCTTCTCCCTGGAGGGCGGCGAGTCCGTCATCCCGCTGCTCGACGCGGTCATCGACAGCGCCGCGGAGTCCCGCCTGGACGAGGTCGTCATCGGCATGGCCCACCGCGGCCGCCTGAACGTCCTCGCCAACATCGTCGGCAAGTCGTACGCGCAGATCTTCCGCGAGTTCGAGGGCAACCTCGACCCGAAGTCGATGCACGGCTCCGGTGACGTGAAGTACCACCTGGGCGCCGGCGGCACCTTCACCGGTCTCGACGGCGAGCAGATCAAGGTCTCCCTGGTCGCGAACCCCTCGCACCTGGAAGCGGTCGACCCGGTCCTCGAAGGCGTCGCGCGCGCCAAGCAGGACATCATCAACAAGGGCGGCACGGACTTCACGGTCCTGCCCGTCGCCATCCACGGCGACGCGGCCTTCGCCGGCCAGGGTGTGGTCGCCGAGACGCTCAACATGTCGCAGCTGCGCGGCTACCGCACCGGCGGCACCGTGCACATCGTCATCAACAACCAGGTCGGCTTCACCGCCGCCCCGGAGTCCTCGCGCTCCTCGATGTACGCCACCGACGTGGCGCGCATGATCGAGGCGCCGATCTTCCACGTGAACGGCGACGACCCCGAGGCCGTCGTCCGCGTTGCCCGCCTTGCCTTCGAGTTCCGGCAGGCGTTCAACAAGGACGTCGTCATCGACCTCATCTGCTACCGCCGCCGCGGTCACAACGAGTCGGACAACCCGGCGTTCACGCAGCCGCTGATGTACGACCTGATCGACAAGAAGCGCTCGGTGCGCAAGCTCTACACCGAGTCCCTCATCGGCCGTGGCGACATCACGCTCGAAGAGGCCGAGCAGGCGCTTCAGGACTACCAGGGCCAGCTCGAGAAGGTCTTCACCGAGGTCCGCGAGGCCACCTCGCACCCGGCGCCGAGCGAGGCCCCGGCCACCGAGGCCGAGTTCCCGGTCACGCTGACCACCGCGGTCTCCCAGGAGGTCGTCAAGCGGATCGCCGAGTCCCAGGTCAACATCCCCGACACGATCACGGTCCACCCGCGTCTGCTGCCCCAGCTGCAGCGCCGCGCGGCCATGGTCGAGGACGGCACGATCGACTGGGGCATGGGCGAGACCCTGGCCATCGGCTCCCTCCTCCTGGAGGGTGTCCCGGTCCGGCTCGCCGGCCAGGACTCGCGCCGTGGCACCTTCGGCCAGCGTCACGCGGTCCTCATCGACCGCGAGACCGGCGAGGACTACACGCCTCTCCTGTACCTCTCCGAGGACCAGGCGCGCTACAACGTGTACGACTCGCTGCTCTCCGAGTACGCGGCGATGGGCTTCGAGTACGGCTACTCGCTCGCCCGTCCCGAGGCGCTCGTGATGTGGGAGGCGCAGTTCGGTGACTTCGTCAACGGCGCGCAGACCGTCGTCGACGAGTTCATCTCCTCGGCCGAGCAGAAGTGGGGCCAGCACTCCGGTGTGACGCTGCTGCTCCCGCACGGCTACGAGGGCCAGGGCCCGGACCACTCGTCCGCCCGCCCGGAGCGCTTCCTGCAGATGTGCGCCCAGGACAACATGACGGTCGCGATGCCGACGCTCCCGTCGAACTACTTCCACCTGCTGCGCTGGCAGGTCCACAACCCGCACCACAAGCCGCTGGTCGTCTTCACGCCGAAGTCGATGCTGCGTCTGAAGGCCGCGGCGTCCAAGGCGGACGAGTTCACGACGGGCGGCTTCCGTCCGGTCATCGGCGACTCGTACGTCGACCCGGCGGCGGTCCGCAAGGTCGTCTTCTGCGCGGGCAAGGTCTACTACGACCTCGAGGCCGAGCGCGCCAAGCGCGGCATCACGGACACCGCGATCATCCGCATCGAGCGTCTGTACCCGCTGCCGGGTGCCGAACTCCAGGCGGAGATCGCGAAGTTCCCGAACGCCGCGAAGTACATCTGGGCCCAGGAGGAGCCGGCGAACCAGGGTGCGTGGCCCTTCATCGCGCTCAACCTGATCGACCACCTGGACCTGGCCGTCGGCGCGGACATCCCGCACGACGAGCGCCTGCGCCGCATCTCGCGTCCGCACGGCTCGTCCCCGGCGGTGGGTTCGGCCAAGCGTCACCAGGCCGAGCAGGAGCAGCTGATGGCCGAGGTGTTCGAGGCGTAGCCTCCACAGCTCATACGGCTGAAGGGGGGGGGCCCCTCCCCCGAGGGGGGGGGCCCCCGCTGCGGCCGCCGGGG
>NZ_JAEIMH010000069.1:32529-42264 GCF_016464295.1 Streptomyces sp. N35
CGGGGGCCGACCCCCCACCCCCCGCGGGGGGGGGGGGGCCCCCCCCCCCCGGGGAGGGTGCGCCCCCTTGTCGTCGTCCGAGGATTCACCGGCCTGCCAAAGCCTCCGTAGGCGCCAGGCGCGAAGCCCGTACGGCGGGATAAAGGCCCGCGAGAGCGCCGATCAGCAGCGTGGCCAGTACGCCGCCCACCCCCGCCCACAGCGGGACCGTGACCGGCCACCCCTGGTACAGGGCGTATCCGCCGGTGACCGCAACGCCGAGCAGCGCGCCGCCGAGGCCGCCGAGGGCGGACAGGAGCAGGGACTCCGCGAGGAACTGGGTGCGGATCTGGCCGCGCGTGGCCCCCAGGGACCGCCGCAGTCCGATCTCCGCGCGGCGCTCCAGGACCGAGATGACCATGGTGTTGGCCACCCCCACCCCGCCCACGAGCAGCGCCACCGCGCCGAGTCCGAGCAGCAGCCCGGTGAAGGCCTCGCCCGCGGCCTTCTTCGCCGCGAGGGCGTCCGAGGGGCGCGAGACGTCGACCTCGTTGGGCGCCGAGGGGTTGGCCGTCGCGCCGAGAACGGACTGGACCCCCTCCACGTCGGCGTCCTCGGCCCGTACGTACAGCGTCGTCGCGTGCCCGTCGAAGCCGAGCTCGGACGTGGCCACGGGCCAGCCGATCAGGGCGGCCGTGTCGAGTTCGGGTGCGAGCTCGGCGGGGGCGAGGATGCCGACGACCGTGAACAGCCGGTCCCCGATGAGGACTTGGGTGCCGGGCGTGGCGCGTCCGATGCCGAGGCGTTCGGCCGCCGTGGCCCCCAGGACCACGGCCGGGTAACGGCCGGTGGCGGCGTTCAGCCACGTACCGCTCGCGAGGGCCGCCCCTGTCGTGGAGCGCAGGTCGGTGCGGGCGGCGTACGCGGACAGACCGCCCGTCTCCACTTCGGGGATCTTGGAGCTGCGGTAGACCTTGGCGCCCGGCAGTTTGCCGATGGCGGAGACGGAGGTGACCGGTCCGATGCGGGCCGCCATCTTCTCGGCGGAGTCCGGGAGTTGGGCGGCCTCACCCGTCATGGTCGAGCCCGGTGACGCGGTCAGGAGGTTGGTGCCGAGCGCCGCAAGCGTACGGTCGAGTCCGGCCTGCGAGGAGGCCGAGATGCCGACCACCGCGACCATCGCCGCGATACCGATGGCGATGCCGAGCGCGGACAGGAAGGCCCGCAGGGGGCGGGTGCGCAGGCCCACGGAGCCGACCTTGACCACATCGCGCGGGCGAAGCCGGGCCGGGCGCAGAGGCGGGCGGGCGGTGGCGCGGGGGCTCTCGAGTACGGAGGTGGTCATGAGGACACCTCCGCGAGGACCGCGGAGCCGCCCGGGCCCTCCCGGCCACCTGGGCTGCCCGGGCGACCCGAACCACCCGGGCCACCCGAACCGGCCGAGTGGCCCGAACCGGCCGAACCGGCCGAGTCGCCGACGATCCGTCCGTCCCGCATCCGCACCTGCCGCGGCAGGCCGTCCGCGAGCTCCCGCTCGTGCGTGATGATCACGACCGTGGTGCCGGCGGTGTGCAGTTCGCGCAGGAGCCGCATGATGCCCGCGCCGGTCACCGAGTCGAGCGCGCCCGTCGGTTCGTCCGCGAGCAGCAGCGCCGGGTCGCCCGCGACGGCCCGCGCGATGGCGACGCGCTGGCGTTCGCCGCCGGACAGTTCGTGCGGGGCGTGGTGCAGGCGGTGGCCGAGGCCCACGCGCCGCAGAACCTCGGCCGCGCGGTGACGGCGCTCGCGTACGCCGAGTCCGCAGTAGAGCAGCCCGTCGGCCACGTTGTCCCAGGCCGAGGTGGACGCCGCCAGGTGGAACTGCTGGAAGACGAAGCCGATACGGGCCGCGCGCAGGGCGGAGAGCCCGGTGTCCGACAGGTCCCCCACGTCGTATCCGTCGATGCGCACCTGCCCTGACGTGGGCCGGTCCAGGGTGCCGAGGATGTTGAGCATCGTGGACTTGCCGGAGCCGGACGGCCCGACGATGCCGACGAGTTCACCGGCCGCGATCTCCAGGGAGACCTTGTCGAGCGCCGTGACCCCGCCGGCGTACGTCTTGGTGACCTGCTCGAGCAGGATCATGGGGTCGCCGTGCGTCACTTCGGCACCCCGACCTTCGTGCCCGCGGCGATCCCGTCGCCGGAGATCTCCACCCGGCCGTCCGCGAACAGACCGGTCGTGACGGGGACGTAGGAGGTCGTCGAGCCCTTGACGACCTCCACGCCGAACCCGCCCTCCGCGAGGGCGAGCAGCGCCGCGACGGGCACGGTGAGGACGTCCTCGCGGGTCTCGGCGGTGAAGTCGACGTGCACGGCGGCCAGGGCGTAGGCGTCGGCCGCCTTGCGGCCCTTGCCGTCGGTGAAGGAGACGACGACCTCGATCTTCGTCTCGGGGTCCTGGCCCTGGCTCTCGGCCGGTTTGATCACCGTGGTGACCTCCTCGACCTTCCCCTCGGCCAGGCTGTCGTCCGGCAGCCGCACGGCGACCTTCGCGCCCTCCTTGGCCACCTGTTCGTCGCCCGCGTCGAGTTCGGCGGTGACGGCGCGCTCGGTCCCGGTGTACGCGAGCACCTCGGCGCCCGGCCGGAGCGCGTCGCCCTTGCGGGCGGCGAGGGAGTCGATCCGTACGGCACCGTCGGCGAACACCACCTGCCCGAGCGGCACTTGACCGGTCTCGTCGAGACCGCGGTCCTCCTGCCACGCGCGTACGGCATCGGCCGTGCCCGAGCTGAACTCCTCGTCCACGGTGAAGCCCTCGTAGCCGAGCGCGTCCAGGTTCTTCTCCAACTGCTCGACGTCCGGCCCCTCGACGCCCTCCCGCAGGTCGCGGTACGCGGGCGTGGCGCCGTACATGAGCGTCACGGGCGCACCGTCCACCGCGTACAGCGTCCTGCCGCGGGTGATCCGGTCGCCGGTGTCCGGACCCGCGGTGAGCGTGCCGGGTTTGCGGGTGGCGGCCGTGCTCGCCGCCCCGTAGCCGAGCTGACCGTCCACCGTCTCCGTGTCCTTCAGGGTCTGCCGGGTGACCTCGGCCGTCGCGGGCGGCAGGGTGCTCCGCTCGGGCCCGCCCTGCTCGGCGCCGCCGAGGCCGAGGGCGGCCGCGGTGACCGCGCCCGCGGTGGCGAGCACCGCCACCGCCACGGCGAGGGCGAAGCCGCGGCGGCGGCGCGGGCGGACAGGGTCCTGGTCGTGTACGAGCCCGTCCTCGACGACGCGCTCCACGGCCTGCTCGGCAGTCCGCTCGCCGCTCTGCCCACCGGGCCGCGCCTCGCTCTGTTCGCCGGGCCGCTCACCGGCCTGCTCCGGGCGCTCCACCACCGGCTCCCCCATCAGCTCTTCTCCTGCGTCTTGAGGTCGCCGCCCATCAGGTCCCGGCAAGCCTCCTCCGCCTTCTCGAAGTCCGGGTCCCCGGCGATGCCCTTGTCGATCCGGAGGCCGCCGTCGGTGGGGTCGGGGAAGGCGTCGACGCCGTTCTTGCGCATGCACTGCGCGTACTCGCGCATCTTCTCGGCGCCCGGCCCCTTGCCGCCCTGGCCCTGCGGCTGGAACTTGCGGCAGGCCTCCATCGCCTTGTCGACGGTCTCCCTGGGTATCGAGCCGTCCATCTTCATCCGGATGCCCTGGCCGGGCTCCGGGTCGTCCATGGGCACACCGTTCTCGCGCATGCACGCCGCGAACTTCATGCCCTGTTCCTGCGGGTCGAGCGACGGCGTCGCCGAGGCGCCGTCCTCCTTCGCCCCGTTCGCCGAGGCCACACCGCCGCCGTCGCTGTCCGAGCCGCAGCCGGTCAGCGCCAGTGCGAGCACCAGCGGCAGCGCCGCGAGCACACCGCGAGCCTTCCTGCGCATCGCGTCAACTCCCTTGCCTCACGCGGCCGTCGGTCACGGCCGCAGATGAGGGCGATGCAACGCTGCGGGGCGTTTCCCGGTGGTTTCCGTTTCCTGTGGGGCGCGAGGGCCGATCCCTCCCGAGCGCGGGGGCCGATCCCTCCCGAGCGCGGGACCGGACATTGACAGGCTGCGCTCACGCCGAGGAAACAGGCCCTTGGTCACCATGTCCCCGGACAACACACAAGGAGTCGGACATGAGGGTCCTGGTGGCCGAGGACGAACAGCTGCTCGCCGACGCGATAGCCCAGTGGCTGCGCGAGGAGGCACACGCGGTGGACGTCGCCTACGACGGCGCGGCGGCCCTGGACCGTACGAGCGTGCACGCGTACGACGTGGTGATCCTCGACCGCGATCTGCCGGGCGTGCACGGCGACGACGTGTGCCGCGCCCTCGCCGAGGCGCAGGAGGGTGCGCGGGTCCTGATGCTGACCGCGGCGGCGGACATCCGCGACCGGGTGGAGGGCCTGACGCTCGGCGCCGACGACTACCTCACGAAGCCGTTCGCGTTCACCGAACTGGCCGCCCGCGTCCTGGCCCTCGGCCGCCGCTCGCGGCCCGCCGCACCCGCGGTGCTTCGCCGCGCGGGTCTCACCCTGGACCCGGCCCGCCGTGAGGTGTTCCGGGACGGACGCTACGTACCGCTGTCGCCCAAGGAGTTCGCGGTGCTCGCCGAACTGCTGCGGGCGGACGGCGCGGCGGTCCCGGCGGAGCAGCTCCTGGAGAAGGCCTGGGACGAGCACGCCGATCCGTTCACGGGGGCGGTGCGTCTCGCCGTGCTCAAGCTCCGCCGCAAGCTGGGTGAGCCCCAGGTGGTGGAGACGGTGGCCGGGGCGGGGTACCGGATCCCGTGAAGGCGCCCCGGCGGCTCGCCCCCATCTCGCTGCGCACCCGTCTCACCCTGGTCTTCGGGCTGCTGTTCCTCCTGGCCGGGATCGTGCTGCTCGGCACGACGTACGGGCTGTTCCAGCAGCAACTGCGCAGTGGCGGCACCAAGTTCGTCTCCATGCTGGGGAAGGACATGCGGGAGACCGGTGACGAGGAACAGCGCACCGCGGACGAGGGCGACGAGACCGAGGGCAGGAGCCCGAGCGACCAGCGGCGCTACGCCATCACCCCCGAGGGCGACGTCCTCACCGGCGCGACCGCCGACCGCTGGATCAAGGCACAGCAGGCCCGGGTGGACGAGGCCGCGACCACCTCGCTCCTCACCCAGGGCGGTATCGCCCTCCTTGTGGTCGGCGGTGCGGCCGCCGGCTTCGGCTGGCTGGTCGCGGGCCGCGTCCTCGCGCCGCTGCACCGCGTCACGGACACCGCGCGCCGGATCGCCGCCGCGCCCGCGGCCGGCCGCGGGCTGCACGAGCGGATCGCCCTGAACGGGCCCGCCGACGAGGTCAAGGAACTGGCCGACACCTTCGACACCATGGTGGAGCGGCTCGACCGTTCCTTCGACGGCCAGCGCCGCTTCGTCGCCAACGCCTCGCACGAGCTGCGGACCCCGCTCACGCTCGGCCGCGCGCTGGTCGAGGTGGCCATGCACCGGCGTACGGCCTCCGAGGACGTCAAGCAGCTCGGCGAGAACCTCCTGGAGATCAACTCCCGGCACGAACGCCTGATCTCGGGTCTGCTGCTGCTCGCCGACTCCGAGAACGCGATCACCGACCGGCATCCGGTCGACCTCGCGGATGTGGCGGTCCATGTCGTCGCCCAGGTGACGGACCAGGCTCGGGCCGCGGGGGTGGCGGTGCGCGGCACGACGGCCGAGGCACCGACGGCGGGCGACGCCCTGCTCCTCGAGCGCCTGGTCCACAACCTGGTGGAGAACGCCGTACGGCACAACGCGTCCTCGGACGGCTGGGTCGAGATCACGACAGGCGTACGGACCGACGGGCGGGCGGAGCTGCGGATCGCCAACTCGGGCCCGGTGGTGCCCCCGTACGAGATCCCGCGCCTCTTCGAACCGTTCCGCCGCCTCGGCGCGGACCGGGTGGCCTCCGCCAGGGGCGCGGGGCTCGGCCTGTCGATCGTGCGCTCCATCGCGGGCGCGCACGACGGGGAGGTCCGTGCCGAGCCGCGGACCGAGGGCGGTCTCGTGGTGACGGTGGTGCTCCCGGGCGGGGGCTGAGCACGGTCCGGGGGGCCGGTACGCGTGCTCAGGCGGGGCCCGCCCGCCACCGTCGAGGTCCCGCCGCCATGGCCCGGGCACCCGGTCCGGCGGCCGTCAGGGCGGCCTGCGCAACCGTCCTATCCTGGTCCCATGTACTTCACGGACCGAGGCATCGAAGAGCTGGAGAAGCGGCGGGGTGAGGAAGAGGTCACCTTCGAGTGGCTGGCCGAGCAGCTGCGCACCTTCGTCGACCTGAACCCCGACTTCGAGGTGCCGGTCGAGCGCCTCGCCACCTGGCTCGCGCGCCTGGACGACGAGGACGACGAGTAGCCGTACGGCCGATGGCTCGGCGCTTCGCGACGGTTCAGTCCCGGGCGCGCACCGTGTCGTACGCGAGGCCCAGCGCGCCGTTGAGCAGCAGCACCGCGCCGGCCACCGCCCAGCCGGAGCTGCGCCGGCGCACTCCGTACAGCACGGCGGGCAGGCCCGCGGCCAGCTGGAGTCCGCCGAGTGCCCGCGCCCTGGGTCCCCGCATCCAGGCGCCGAGCCGCCCGCGCTCCACCACGTCGAGCTCCGCGCTGACCACCTCGCGCCATCCGGTCCACTGCACCTGCTCCACATCGGGCAACGCCGCGGCCGCGGAACGGAGTTCGTCCGAGTGCAGCCCCGGCGCGAGCCCGGCCGGCAGCGTAAGACCCGCGCGCCCCAGCACCGCGAGCAGCCCCAGCATCCGTGCCCGGCCGTCCGCGTCCGAGTCGGGGCGTGTGAGGGCTTCGAGGGCCTGCGTATCCAGTACGGGGTCGAGGCCGAGGCGCCCGACGAAGCTGCTCAGGGCCTCCTCCTCCCCCACGGGCGTGCCGTTCTTCAGCCATACGTAGCCGACCGTGCGCCGGAAGCCGGACGCGAGCGTGAAGCCGGTGCCGCCCTCGTCCCACCACAGGGCGAGCGTCGGCCAGGGTGTCGCGACCGCCAGGGCCGAGGCCCAGCCGCGCGCGACGCGGTCGACCTGCTCCGCACCGTCCAGCCACGGCCTGCCCTCGGGTACGAGGACACTCCACTCGGGCCCGGCCTGCGCGAGCAGCATCCTTCCCCAAGCTCTCGACTCCGCTCGAGCAGGGGAGGCCCCTATGCACAACAGCTGGGCCGCAGGGCCGACAGCGGCGGGGTCGGAGCGGCAAAGGAGCAAGGCGCCACAGGCAGCGGGATCGGCGGACATGCCCTCACGGTAGGGGAATTTGCCCTGGTTGGCGCGCCTTTGGGGGCCCGATCGGCGCACTCCGGCGGCCGTCCCCTAGGGGCGCCCCCCACGCGTAAATCAGGCCTCGTGCCCGCGATCGCGCCTTGACTTCACCCATCCGCGATATATCGTGTTAACCAGAAGACGCGATATGGCGCGTCCATCGCCCCCGGATCACCACCCGGGGCCGCCCCAGGCCGAAGGAGGTCAGCCATGCCAGAGTCGACGTGGACCGTCGCGGAGCCCCAGAAGCTCACCTTCGACGACCCGGTGACGACCCTGCAGGTACGCATCGTCAATGGAACGGTGAACGTCGTCGGGACCGATGAAGGTTCCGCCCGCCTCGAGATCACCGAGGTGCACGGGCCCGAGCTGATCGTCGGCCACGCGGACGGTGTGCTCACCGTCGGCTATGACGATCTGCCCTGGAAGGGCTGGCTCAAGTTCCTCGACCGCAAGGGCTGGCAGCGCCGCGCCGTCGTCTCGCTCGCCGTGCCCAGCGGCACCCGGGTCGAGGTCGGCGTGGTCGGTGCGAGCGCGATGGTCTCCGGGATCGACGGTCCCACCACGGTCAAGGGCGTCACCGGCGACAGTGCCCTCGTCAGCCTGAGCGGCCCGGTGCGCGCCGAGTCCGTGTCCGGCGATGTCGAGGCCCAGTCCGTCACGGGCGAGCTCCGCTTCAACTCCGTATCCGGGAATCTGACGGTCGTGGACGCCGGTGCGTCCGTGCGGGCGGACTCCGTGAGCGGCGACATGATCGTGGACCTGGACCCGGCGGACCGCGCCACGGACGTGGCCCTGAACAGCGTCTCGGGCGAGATCGCCATCCGGCTTCCGCACCCCGCGGACGCCGAGGTCGAGGCGAACACGACCAGCGGCGCCGTCTCCAACGCCTTCGAGGACCTGCGGGTCTCGGGCCAGTGGGGCGCCAAGCGCATCACCGGCCGCCTCGGCGCCGGGCGCGGCAAGCTCAAGGCCACCACCATCTCCGGCGCGATCGCCCTGCTGCGCCGGCCGGCCCGCGACGGGTTCGAGGACGCGCCTCCGACGGATGCATCCCTGACGGACGCGCCCCCGACCGACGCCTCGACGGCGGATTCCCCGGTGACGGATGCCCGGGTGACGGATTCCCCGGTGACGGATTCCCCGGCGACGGACGCACCCCGAGCGGACGCGCCGACGGACACGCCCCCGACCGACGCACCGCCCTCCGGTGAGGGCCCGACCGGGAAGGTGCTCTGAGATGGCTCCCGTCTTCGCCCACGGCCGGCTGCGGCTGTATCTGCTCAAGCTCCTCGACGAGGCACCCCGCCACGGGTACGAGGTGATCAGGCTCCTCGAGGAACGCTTCCAGGGCCTGTACGCCCCGTCCGCCGGCACCGTCTACCCGCGGCTGGCCAAGCTGGAGGCCGAGGGCCTGGTCACGCACACCACCGAGGGCGGCCGCAAGGTCTACTCGATCACCGACGCGGGCCGCGCCGAACTGGCCGGCCGCAGCGGCGAACTGGCCGACCTCGAGCTGGAGATCCGGGAGTCCGTCGCCGAGCTCGCGGCCGAGATCCGCGACGACGTGCGCGGCGCGGCCGGCGATCTGCGGCGCGAGATGCGGGCCGCGGCGGGCGAGGCACGCTCGTCCGGGAAGAAGTCCGGACGCGGTACGGACTGGGAGGCCGGGTTCGGCGACAGCGAGTCGTGGAAGCTCGCCAAGGAGGAACTGCGGCGCGCCAAGCAGGAGTTGAAGGACCAGGCCCGGCGGGCCAAGGACGAGTCGCGGCGGGCCCGCGAGGACGCACAGCAGGCGCGGCGGCAGGCACAGGACGCGCACCGCGAGGCGCAGGCCGAGGCGCGCGAGGAGATGCAGCGGATCGCGAAGTCGGTCCAGGACAAGGTGCAGGACCACTTCCAGCGGGGCGACTGGCCGACCGGGCTCCGCGAGGGCCTCTCGGAGATCACCAAGGAGCTGGGCCGGTTCACCAAGCCTGGCGCCTGGAGCGGGGCGTCCGGGCCGTCCGGGTCCGCCTCGGAGTCCGAGCCGCGCGTGGACGTGGACGTCGACAAGTCCGCCGGCGCCGATGCCGTACGCAAGGACGGGGCCGTACGCGACAACGGGTCCGTACGGGACGACGCGGCGGAACGGGACGACGCGGCGGTACGCGATGACGTACCGCCGTCCGCGAAGGAACCCGCGTGGGCGCACGAGGAGTCCACGGGTGACCCGGCGCGCGATCTGGACCGGCTGCTCGACCGCTTCCGGGACGACATCCGGGACGCGGCCCGCGATCACGGCGTGACCACCGAGCAACTCACGGAGGCACGGCGGCACTTGTCGGCCACGGCGGTGCGGCTCGGGGCGGTGCTGCGGGGGCGGGACGCGAAGTAGGGCCGCACAGCACAGGCACACGGGAACGGGGGGGGGGGCCCCCAGGGCCCCCCCCCTCCCCCCCCCCCCCCCCCCCCCCCCCCCCCCCCCCCCCCCCCCCCCCG
>NZ_JAEIMH010000069.1:42274-48079 GCF_016464295.1 Streptomyces sp. N35
ACGGGCGAGGACTCCAGGAGTCCTCGCCCGTTCCCGTTCCCGCTCTCACGAACCACCGACCGTCGACCGCCGACCGATGACCGCCGACCGCTAGTCGCCGATGTGGAAGACGATCTGGTGCAGGTAGACGATCTTGGTGTCTCCTCCGTCCGGGGCATCCGGGTTCGGCGCGTCGGACTGGAAGTAGAACTGCGGTGACTTGGCGCCGCCGAGCTCGCCCTTGTCCTGGAGCTCCGCCAGTTCCTTGACGAAGGTATTGGCGTCCGGCGTCGTGGTGCCGAGCTTGTCCGCGAGGTCGCCGCCGACAACCACCTTGAGACGGTTGTCGTCGAGCATGACGTTTGTCGCTGCCCCGGTCGCGCTGTCCGGCACGAAGGTGGGCTCCGTCTCGCCGCCCTCGCACTGGTAGTGGCCGAGGACAAGTCCCATTGTCGTGTTCGGCGCCTCACCGCCGAAGGTGACCGACTCGACCGCACCGTAGGGGCCCTGGCCGTCGCCGGAGCAGACCGAGTCGGCCGGGTCCTCACCGCCCTTGCCGCCTCCGCCACCCTTGCCGTCTCCGCCGTCCTTGCCGCCGGAGCCGGCGTCCTTGCTCGCGTCGGGCGCGGGCGTACCCGGCTTGTCCCCTGCGGGCTTCGACGGCTTCTCGGTCGGCGAGGCGGTCGCGGTCGGCTTGCTCCCGCCGGCCGCCCCGTCGTCTTCACTCGGCTGGCAGGCCGTGGTGGTCAGGAGGGCGGCGAGGGCAAGGGCCCCCAGGGCGAAGCTCTTCCGGCTCTTACGGCCAGCGCTCATGGTGATCCCCCGATGTCTAGGGCCGGCCGCATGGTGGGGCGTGGTCCGGCCTGCTTGGCCCGACCCACTCGGTCCGACCGGCGAGCAGATTCTGCCCCGGCCGGATCACCGATCCATCCTCGCCCGCGCGATCGTTACCGATCACGGACATGGAAGGAACACTTCCGTTCCCTCCCGCCCGCCCTCTCCCCGTACTTCAGGTAACCCCACCCCACCTGCGCTCCCACCCGATCCCCCGACGGGAAACCAACCGGCCCGCACTCACCCGCACTGCCAGAGGAACCGCCCCTCCTTCCCGTCCGGCGACAGGAAGGCATACCCCACCCCCATGTCCCCGAAGTTGACGTAGAACGGCAGCCCCGCCGAGTCCAGCTGAGCTATCAACTGCCAGTCGGGGCCGGGGTGCTCACCGCCCTGCAGCCAGTTCGGCTGAACGTCCGGGCCGCCCAGGAACTGCCACTCCTCCCCGTCCGGCGCCCGCTCCACCGCCCGCGGGACGAAATCCTCGCCCGCCGAGGGTCCCGAACCCGCCGCCTCGACCGTGACGAAGTCCGGGACACGGCCCGCCGGCTGGACGACCAGCGCGTTCTCCCCGCCTTCCGGTTCCCACGTCGCCTCACCGCCGGCCTGCGAAGCCGTCATGAAGAGATAGCCGAGCCGGCCGTCGCCGAGCTCGAACTGGCCCAGGAACTCCATGGGCTCACCGCTCTCCCGCGAGAGCGGCCACTGCGGCTCATCGAGCCAAACGGGCTGACCGCCGACCTTGGTGACCGGCCGGCGCACCGCGGTGTCCGCGGGGACGAATTCGACGGGCACGGGCATGAGGGACTCCTTGTGAGGGCACGAGGACTCGACTCCCTTCACGCTAACGGGCCCCACTGACAACGCCCTTCGGCCTGCGGGGATACTGGCGGCGATCACCACACCCGGCACAGAGGAGGCACCCGGCATGACCGCCGACCACCGCATCGGTCCGCCACTGACCGGCGGCGAACGCGAGACCCTGCGCGCCTTCCTCGACTACCACCGGGCGACCCTCGCCATGAAATGCGAAGGACTCACGGACGAGGAGCTGCGGCAGCGCTCGATGCCGCCGTCCACGCTCTCGCTGCTCGCTCTGGTGCGGCATATGGCGGAGGTGGAACGCGCCTGGTTCCACCGGGCGTTCGAGGACCCCGACGCGCCCATGGTGTGGTCCGACGAGATCGACTTCCAGGCCGCGTACGACGCGAGCGCCTCCACCCGGGCGGAGGCCTTCGGCGCCTGGGAGGCGGAGGTCGAGCGGTCGCGCCGGATCGAGAAGGCTGCCGATTCGCTCGATACGACCGGATACCAGCCGCGCTGGGACAAGGAGATCTCGCTGCGGATGGTGATGGTGCACGTCCTGCTCGAGTACGGACGGCACAACGGCCACGCGGACTTCCTGCGTGAGGGCGTCGACGGGACCACCGGGGCCTGAGCGGTCCTCACCCCGGAGGGCCTCAGGCTGTCCTCACCCCGGAGGACCTCAGGCGGTCCCCGCCCCGGAGGAGCTCAACCCGCCTTGGCCACACCTCCGTTCCCGTCCCCGTTCCCGAGCACCCTCTCCAGGGCGTCGAAGGTCACCCCGCACCCGGTGAGGACATCCCGTACGACCCCCGGCCGTGCCGCCATCGCGAGCAGCAGGTGCTCGTCCCCGATGGACTTCTCCTTGCGCGCCAGGGCCACCCGCAGCGACTGCTCCAGGACCGACTTCGCCTCCCGCGTGAACGGGCGGTGGCCCGAACCGGCCCACAGGCGCCGCCCCCGCGGCCGGCCGTGCGCCAACGCGCCCTCGCCGTGCGCCTCTTCGACCCGCGAGACGATCGCGCCGACATCGATCCCGAGCCCGGCCAGCGCCTCGGCGTCCGCCGCCGAGACCCCGCCCCGACGCCGCGCCTCCTCCAGACCGGAGACCACCGCCTCCGGCCGCACCCCGAGGGCCGAGAGCGCGAACGCGCCCTTCGTGCCCCGGGCGTCGAGCAGCGCGAGCAGCAGATGCCCCGGCTCGACCTCGGCGGCGCCCCCGCGTTCCGCATGGGCCACCGCGCCCTCGACCACGCCCCGGGCGCCCTCCGTGAACCGCTCGAACATCACTGCCTCCCGTACTTCTTGTGGACGGCCTGCCTGCTCACCCCGAGCACGGCGGCGATCTCCTGCCAGGACCAGCCCTGGTTGCGCGCACTGCGCACCTGGACCGCTTCGAGCTGTTCGAGCAGGCGCCGCAGTGCGGCCACCGCCCGCAGCCCGACCCTGGGGTCGCGATCGCCCGCCCGCTCGGCGAGATCCGTTGCTTCGGTCATGGTGTCAATTTAGGTTGACAGCCCTCGCATGTCAACCCGAGTTGACATGACGGAGAGCTGACAAGGCCGGAGAAACGGCGAAGGCCCGCCCGCGCCGAGCGCGGACGAGCCTTCGTACAGGTGCGACGAGCCTTCGTGCAAGGAGATGCGACCAGGAAAAGCGCGAGGTCAGACGGACAGCACCAGCTTCCCGAAGAGCTCGCCCGACTCCATGCGCGCGAACGCGTCCCGCGCCCGGTCGAGCGGCAGGATGTCGTCGATGACGGGGCGTACCCCCGTGGCGGCGCAGAAGGACAGCAGGTCCTCCAGCTCGTCCTTGCTGCCCATCGTCGAGCCCACGATCTTCAGCTCGAGGAAGAAGATCCGGGTCAGCTCGGCATGCGAGGGGCGGTCACCACTCGTGGCACCCGAGATCACCAACGTGCCGCCCGGGCGCAGGGACTTGACGGAGTGCGACCAAGTGGCGGCGCCGACCGTCTCGATGACGGCGTCCACCCGCTGGGGCAGGCGGGCGCCCGGTTCCACGGCCTCGACCGCGCCGAGCTCGATCGCCCGCTTGCGCTTGGCCTCGTCCCGGCTGGTCGCGAAGACCCGCAGCCCCGCCGCCTTGCCGAGCACGATCGCGGCGGTCGCGACACCACCGCCCGCGCCCTGCACGAGGACCGAGTCCCCGGGCCGTACACCGGCGTTGGTGAAGAGCATGCGGTACGCGGTGAGCCAGGCGGTCGGCAGACAGGCGGCCTCGGCGAAGCTGAGCTCCTTGGGCTTGGGCAGCACGTTCCAGGTGGGCACGGAGACCTGTTCGGCGAACGTGCCCTGGTAGCGCTCGGTGAGGATCGAGCGGGGCTCCTTGGGGCCGACCCCGTGGCCGGACTGGCCGATGACCGAGTGCAGGACGACCTCGTTGCCGTCCGCGTCGATCCCGGCCGCGTCACAGCCGAGGATCATCGGGAGCTTGTCCTCACCGAGGCCCACACCCCTCAGCGACCAGAGGTCGTGGTGGTTGAGTGATGCGGCCTTGACGTTGATGGTCGACCAGCCCTCGCGGGCGGCGGGCGCGGGGCGCTCGCCCAACTCGAGCCCGTCGAGCGGCTGATCACGGTCGATGCGTGCGGCATAGGCGGCGAACATGCTGGTGACGATATTGCCGAGGCGGGGCGGGGCGGAACCGCGCCACGGTGTGACACAGCCCGCACCCGCCCTGCCGGACCGGCGCTAATCCCTCCGGTACTGCGCTGCCGACCCCTTGGTCCCCGGGTCCTCGTACGAGCCCGTCTTACCGCGGTCCACATGGAACGTGGTCAGCGTCGACACCGGCGAAACCGGGTCCCTGCGGTCCCCGATCACCCGCATGTGCGTACTGAAGCGCTCAGGCGTGACCTCGTACACGTCGTAGCCGTAGCGGTTGCCCTCGAAGTACTTCAGGTGCGGGTTGGCCTTGCCCATGAGCGGGCCGTTGGCGGCGTTCCAGTCCGCCGAGTACGCGCCCGACGTGACCGAGTGCGCGGTGAACTCCGTGCCCACGAGCGGGGAATCGGCTTGGTCGAAGTCGACCCGGACGTCGTCCACAAACGCCGAGTGCCAGTCACCGGTCAGCACCACCAGGTCCTCGAGCCCGCTGCTGTGCACATGGCCGAGTACCTCGCGCCGCTCGGCGAGGAAGCCGTCCCACTGGTCGGTGAACATGAAGCCGCCGCCGGGCCGTCCGCGCAGCTGGCTCAGCATGATCGAGTTGGCCCAGACGTGCCAGGCGTCGGGCGCCTTGTCGATGCCCTGCTTCAGCCAGCTCTTCTGGTCCGCGCCGAGGATCGTGCCGTCGGGCAGGTTCTGCGCCGAGCGGTACGAGCGCAGGTCGAGCACGGTCAGTTCGAGCAGCTCGCCCCAGCGGCGCACCCGGTGGATCTCCGGGTCGGGAAGCGCCATCGAGCCGAACGAGTCCCGGTGCGGCATGTGCTCGTACCAGGCCTGGTACGCGGCCGCCCGCCGCTTCATGAACGGCGCCCCGCCGCCCGTACCGCTGTAGTCGTTGACGACCTCGTGATCGTCCCAGGTGAGGAACCACGGGTGCGCGGCGTGCGCCTCACGCAGCGAGCGGTCGCCCTTGTAGAGGGCGTGCCGCTTGCGGTAGTCGCCGAGGGTGAGGATCTCGGGTCCGTCGTGGTCACGGACATGGCTCTCGGGTACGCCGCCGACCTGGCCGTGCTCGTAGATGTAGTCGCCGAGGTGGATGACGAAGTCGAGGTTCTCGCGGGCAATGCCGCGATGCGCCGCGTAGTAACCGTCGTGGAACGCCTGGCAGTTGGCGGTCGCGAAGACCGCCTTCCCGATACGTCCCGCGGGCGCCGTCTTCGTACGGCCGATGCGGCTGGACTTGCCCAACGCGCGGAACCCGTACCAGTAGTGGCGGCCGGGACGCAGCCCGTCCACCGCGACGTGCACGCTGTGGCCGAGCGTCGCCGACGCCGAGGTCGTGCCGCGGGCGACGACCCGGCGCAGCCGCGGGTCCTCGGCGACGGTCCAGTGCACCTCGACGACCTCGGGCAACTGCTGCTCGGCGGCGAGGGGTTCGGGCGCGAGTCTCGTCCACAGGAGCACCGAGTGCGGCTGCGGGGCGCCGGGGGGGGCGCCGGGCGTGAAGGGCGCCGGGTCGGAGGCGGCGCCGCGGGCCCCGGGGGGCCCCGCCCCCCCCGGC
>NZ_JAEIMH010000069.1:48089-48860 GCF_016464295.1 Streptomyces sp. N35
GTGGGGGGGGGGGGGGCCGGGGGGGCGAACGCCGAGCGGGAAGGGCGCCGGATCGTAGTCGGCGCGGGGCGCCTGGGCGGCCTCGCGCGCCGCGGCGGGGGTGAGGCCGCCGGCCAGCGGCCAGGCGACGTTCAGGGCGCCGGCGGCGGCCGCGGCCTTGAGCAGATCACGACGGTTCAGTTTCACGGCCGGCCTCCGGTGGCGTGCAGGGTGAGGGAGACGGCGTCCGCGTAGCCGTCGTTGGACGTGCCGCCGCCGCTGCGGGTGAACACGAGCAGGACGCGGGCGCCGCGCGCCCCGGGCGGCACCGCGGCCTCGGCAGCGCACTCGACGAGCGCGGTACGGCCCAAGCGCTCGGCGGCGCTCACCGGTCCGAGCACGCCCAGCGCGAGGGGTGTGCCGTCGGCGGCCCGGAACTCCACGGAGAGGCGTGCTCCGTCCTCCTGGCCCGCATAGCCGCCGAGCCAGCCGCTCACCACGTACCGCACCCGGCCCGCGTCCACTTCCCGCCGCCCGGTCGCCCCCCGCGCCGGCAGCTCGATGTCCTGCCCCAGCGCGGTGTGCGCGCTGCTGCCGCCGGAGAAGGACCGGCTGCCGCGCGCGGCGGGGCCCGGATCGTCCGGGGTCGGATAGCCACCGCCGAGGCTGTACGCGATCAGCGCGGGAGCGCCCTGCGCGATCCGCCAGCCCGGCACGGCGTCGGGCCGGGCGGGGCCGCCCCCCCGGCCCGGTTCCCCGCCCCCCCTGGCCGCCAGGGTTCCCCCCCCGCCC
>NZ_JAEIMH010000069.1:48870-51122 GCF_016464295.1 Streptomyces sp. N35
GACGGCGCCCAGCGGGGGCGCCCCCCGCGCGACCCCCCGGCCGGGCAGGGCGCCGCCCGGGCCGGCCCCCCCGCCCGGTCCGGATTCCGCGTCTCCGTTGACGACAAGGTTCACTCGCCTGCCTCCAGGGTCATGAGGGAGTGGACAACCGCGCGCATCTCACCAGCCCCTGATGAACCACGGAAGGCGCCCGGCCCAACTCTCCGTCGGATCCCGGAAGTCCCCGCGCAAAAGGGCCCCGCCTCCGGGTGGAGGCAGGGCCCTGAAGCGTGACGTCGCTTGCCGTCAGCGGCGCGCGACACCCTCCGCGCGAGCGGCGGCGGCCACGGCCGCGGTGACCGCGGGGGCCACGCGCTCGTCGAACGGCGAGGGGATCACGTACTCCGCGGACAGCTCGTCACCGACGACCGCGGCGAGCGCGTCGGCGGCGGCGATCTTCATGCCCTCGGTGATACGCGAGGCCCGCACCTGCAGCGCGCCGGCGAAGATGCCGGGGAACGCGAGCACGTTGTTGATCTGGTTCGGGAAGTCCGAACGGCCCGTGGCCACGACCGCCGCGTACTTGTGCGCGACGTCGGGGTGCACCTCGGGGTTCGGGTTGGCCATGGCGAACACGAAGGAGTTCGGGGCCATGGACGCGACCGCGGGCTCCGGGACCGTACCGCCGGAGACACCGATGAAGACATCGGCGCCGGACAGAGCGGACTCCAGGGAGCCGGAGATGTTGGCCTTGTTCGTCAGCTCGGCCAGCTCGCGCTTGACCGGCGTGAGGTCGTCGCGGTCGCGGCTGACGATGCCCTTGCGGTCGGCGACGGAGACATCGCCGATGCCCGCCTCCAGAAGGAACTTGGCGATCGCGACACCCGCCGCACCGGCGCCGGAGATGACCGCGCGCAGGTCGCCGAGCGTGCGGTTGGTGAGCTTCGCGGCGTTACGCAGCGCCGCGAGCGTCACGACGGCCGTGCCGTGCTGGTCGTCGTGGAAGACCGGGATGTCCAGCTCGTCCTGGAGCCGCCGCTCGATCTCGAAGCAGCGCGGCGCCGAGATGTCCTCGAGGTTCACGCCGCCGAAGGACGGGGCGAGCCGCTTCACGGTCTCGACGATCTCGTCCACGGACGTGGTCGCGAGCGCCAGCGGGACCGCGTCCACGCCGCCGAACTGCTTGAAAAGAATCGCCTTGCCCTCCATCACCGGGAGAGAGGCGGAAGGACCGATGTCACCGAGCCCGAGCACGGCCGTACCGTCGGTGACGACGGCCACGACGTTCGAGGTCCACGTGTAGTCGTGGACGAGCTCCGGCTGCTCGGCGATGGCGCTGCACACCTTGGCCACACCAGGTGTGTACGCGAGGGACAGGTCGTCCTTGTCACGGACCGGCACCGTGGCCTGAACAGCCATCTTGCCGCCGCGATGCAGCGCGAAGGCCGGATCGAAGGGCTCGTCGGCCCCGTCCGTTCCGGCGTCGCTGCGAGGATTGACGATCTCCGCTGCCACTTTGTCTGACCCCTTAAAGGTTCAATCGTTTGAGGGTTGCCGCTCCCTGTTCGGGAGCGGGCGGGCACCGCGGGACGCCTCGCCGTTGGGCGATGGGCCCCCAGGCAAGGGGGAGATGTCCACGCGCGGGCGCGCCGCACACGCGCCCTGGTCCCCGGATGAGGGGTGTAACGCTCTTTTGTACAGGATGGAACGGGGACTTCACGAGAGAGATTCGCCTCAAACCTAGGGCAAATGTCCGAGTCAGGACCAAAAGTCCAACACCCGTGTCCGGATAGCGAGATGAGCGGGGTTTGGCCTGGTTAGCGATGGTTCACCAAGCGGGCGCTCACCCTTGGGAGGACAGGCCTCTACGTCCCGCGCGCACCTGTTATCCGATTTTGACCTGGGCGGCAGCCTGAATCGTGCAGTCCGAATGGCAAGATGCCGTAATCACACAAGGTCGCGACACCCGAAGCCGTGTGCACGACCGCTGATCGCTCCCTCATCAGCACACATCTGCCGGAGGACCCCCATGACCGCAAGCACCACCCGTCGTACGACCGCCAAGTCCCGGATAGCCGCGGTCGGCGCCATCGCGGTCGCCGGCGCGCTGATCCTGACCGGTTGCGGCGACCAGACGAAGGACAGCGGCAAGGAGGGCGACTCGACGAAGGCCGGCGAGAAGACCTCGGCGCCGCTCTTCGACAAGCTGCCCAAGGAGATCCAGGACGAGGGCGTCATCAAGGTCGGTTCGGACATCGCGTACGCGCCCGTCG
>NZ_JAEIMH010000007.1:0-32288 GCF_016464295.1 Streptomyces sp. N35
CCCCGACTTGCCCGGCGCCGGGGGGGCGGCCGGCGCGGGCGGTGCGGCCGGAGCGGCCGGAGCGGCCGGTGCGGCAGCGGGTGCGGGGGCGGCTGCGGCGGGTGCGGGCTGCTCCTCCACCGATACACCGAAGTCCGTGGCGATACCGGCCAGACCGTTCGCATAGCCCTGGCCGACGGCGCGGGCCTTCCACGCGCCGTTACGGAGGTAGATCTCGACGATCACCAGCGCCGTTTCGGAGCCGAGCTGCGGCGGGGTGAAGGTGGCGATCACGCTGTTGTCGTCCGCGTTGCGGATCGTCGCCGTGGGCTCGATGCCCTGGAAGGTCTGACCCGCCGCGTCCGGGCTCGCGGTCACCACGATCTTCTCGATGCCCGGCGGGACGCCGGTGGTGTCCACCGTGACCTTGTCGGGCGCCGAGCCGCCGCCCGACTGGTAGGTGACACCGGGGCCCGAGGGCTGGTTGAAGAAGATGAAGTCGTCGTCGGAGCGCACCTTGCCGTCGGCGGTGAGCAGCAGGCCCGATACGTCCAGCCGCACGGGAGCGGCGACGTCCACCGATACACGGGCGGTGGGCAGGGGGATGTTCGAGCCGGGGGTCATAGCTGTCATGCCTGGGGTAACGAGCGAGATCTCTTTGCCGTTCCCTTACTCGCGGCGAGTTTTCCCCGTCTGCCGTCCGGTTTCCGCCCGACGGCAGGCAAGGAGTCCCCCCGGGCCCGCGGGCCCGCCCCCACCCCGCCGTCTCCCCCGGCCCGGCGGCGTCACGGCCCCGCTCCAGGAGCGGAACCATCCGGAAGGCCACGTCCGAAAGCCCCGCGAACGTGTGCCGGTTCCGCGTACCCGACGGGCCGTGGCCCGCCCGGTACCCCGCGAGGTTCCAGGTGTAGACGGGCACGTCCGCCGGCACCTGCGCGGTCGGGTCGCCGTGGGCGCTGTACGTGTACTGCTCGTCGGTGACGATCAGGACCCGGTCGTGCCCGCGGTAGAACCGCCGTACCGCCTCGGTCGTGTCGGTGCCGCCCAGGTCGCCGAAGCGCCCCAGGACCTTGAGCACCGACTCGCCCCGGCGGAACTTCACCGCGGCGGCGGTCGAGCCGAACTGCACCAGATCGGCCTTCGCGGCCCGCATCGCGACCGCCGTGCCGAACACGGCGGCGCCGTCGGCCCGGGTGAGCTGGGAGCGGTCCGACATCTTCGAGAAGAACATCGAACCGGACCGGTCCACCAGGACCAGCGTGCGGCCGGGCAGCTCGGGCACGTTGGACAGCGAGTGCGCGAGCGCCTGCTCGAGCGGGTACGCCCAGCGCAGCGACGGCGCGTGCTGGTAGGCGGCCAGGTACCGGAACGGGAACTGCCGCGAGCGGCGCACCTGCTCCGGGTCCGAGATCTTGGCCGCGACGACCGCCGCGACCTCGTCCGAGACCCCGGCCTCGTCGAAGTTCCGCAGATTCCGTACGAGCGCCATGGCGCCCATCGACGGGATCACGGCCTCCCACGCGGCCTTGTCCATCGGGCCCTGCAGCCAGCCCGCGAGGGCCTCCCAGGTCATGCCCGCCTCGGCGAGGCGCGCGGGACCGTCGGGCGCCGTGACCACCGCGCGCCGCTCGTCGACGGGCAGGCCCATCAGCTCACGGTGCGCGACGAGCACACGGCTCGACGCGGGCGGCACGGCCGTGTCCGGGTTGTGCCGGCGGTCGAGAGCGTACTGGAACAGCTCGCCCTGCCACGGCTTGTCCGCGTCGGGCGCGGCGTGCACCAGGTTGAGGATGTCGCCGAAACGGTAGCCCTTGCCCGAAGTGTCGTACTTCAGCAGGGACTTGCCGTGGTACAGGCGACGGACCGCGTCCGCGACACCGCGCTTGACGGGCTTGGGCAGGGCGCGCCCGTACACCGAGGTCCAGTAACCGAGCAGCTCACCGGGCTCGTCGGGCCGCTGGAGCACGGAGGCGATGACCGAGCGGTTCGACGGTCCCTCCGTGGCGCCCGCGTCGAGCCGCGCCTTCACGTACTCGGCGGCGCCGACCAGCGAGGCGGTCCGCATGTTGCCCTCGCCGCGCAGCCAGCCGAGCAGGCCCGCGGTCCACTGCGGGTCCTCGACGGCCAGCTTGCGCACGAGGCGCGCGAAGCGGTCGTCGCGGTCCGTGCCCTTCTCGTAGAAGGTCTGCTGGGAGACGAAATTCGCGACGGCGAGCAGAAAGAGCTCGGAGCGCTCCGCGCGCTCGAAGCCCCGGCCGCCCTCGAAGGTACGCAGGGTGCGGCCAGTGGGCGGGACACGCGCAGTGCCGCGTGCGCGAAAGGACTTGGTGTTGAAGCGTGCCATGAGAATCCCCCCGAATTCACGGTGTACGGAATGACGATGTACGGAACGACGATGTATGGAATGTCGGTGTACGGAATCGCGGGAGGCTTTTCGGCAAGGGGGTGCCCGAGGTCGGAGTCGACGGCGGTGACAGTCAGATGCTCTAACCGATTGAGCTACACGACCCGTAGCCGTGACGGGACTCGAACCCGCAACCCTCTGAACCAGAGAAGTAACCGCTGCCTGCGCACCGGGCACATCCCCCTGCTGAAAGGCCTCCCGAGATCAAGGTGGCCGTGCGGCGTGATTTCTCCCAAAGAAGTAGCCGCGGGCCTTCGCACCGGGAGGTGCATTACGTTGTGGTGTCCAGAGATCAGTTCGGCGGAACTACATTTGGTGCTCTACCATTTGAGCTACTCCGGCACGAATACCGGAGGCGGGACTCGAACCCGCAACCGCCCCATTAAGAGTGGAAGTAAGTCCTGCCTGCGCACCTGGACGTCTACGACTCTAGAGAGCGAACCCGTAAAGGCGCCAAGGGTTTTCCCGGTACGCCCCGCGAGCCACGCCCACCCCCCTGGGTACCATCACCCCGAGCCGTACGGGGGAAGGTGGCGGACACGTCATGCAGGTGCTCAGGGAACAGGATCCACGGCAGATCGGTCCGTACCGGCTGCTCGGCCGGCTCGGCAGCGGCGGGATGGGCGAGGTCTTTCTCGCCCGGTCACCGGGAGGCCGCACCGTCGCGGTCAAGGTCGTGCGCGAGGAGCTCGCCGCCAAGGACGCCTTCCGGCTGCGTTTCCGGCGGGAGGTGGAGGCGGCCCGCAGCGTCGGCGGCGACTGGACGGCACGGGTTCTCGACGCCGACACCGAGGCCGGATCCCCGTGGATCGCCACGGCGTTCGTGCCGGGCCCCGGCCTCGACACCGTCGTCGAGGAGGAGCACGGTCCGCTGCCCGAGCGTACGGTGCTCGTCATGGCCGGCCGGCTCGCCCAGGCGCTCACCGCGATCCACGCGGCCGGTCTCGTGCACCGCGACCTCAAGCCGTCCAACGTCCTGCTGACCCTCGACGGCCCCCGCGTCATCGACTTCGGGATCGCCCGCCATCTCGCGCTCGGCACCCAGCTCACCCAGACCGGCTATGCGGTGGGCTCCCCCGGCTTCATGTCCCCCGAGCAGGTGCGCGGCGAGACGGTCGGCACGGCCAGCGATGTGTTCGGACTCGGCGCGCTGCTCGCGTACGCGGCGACGGGGCGGCGGCCGTTCGGCAGCTCGGAGATCGGGCCGCATGCGCAGATGTTCCGGATCGTGTCCGAGGAGCCCGATCTGGCAGGTGTCGAGGGCGAGTTGCTGGCGCTGATCACCGGCTGTCTGCACAAGGTGCCGCAGGAGCGGCTGCCGCTGCCGGAGATCGTGGCGCGCACGACGGCGGGCGCCCCGGCGGGGGGGGGGGGGGGGGCGGCCGGGGCGGGGGGGGGGGTGGGGGGGGGGGGGGGGGGGCCCCCCGGCGCGCCCCGCCCCCTGGACACCGAGGCGCCAGAGGAGGCGAGGGGCGCCCCCACCGAGGCGCCGAAGGAGGCGAGGAGCGCCGCCACCGAGACGCCGAAGGAGGCGGGGAGCACCACCGCGGAGCCCGCCCCGGCCCCGCGCCCAGCCGGCCCGGCCGACCAGGGGACCTACGCCCTGCGCGCAGGGTCACCCGGGACACCTGAAGCGAGCTCGACACCCCCCACGCGGGCCGAGGAAACCCCCGTCCCGCCCCACACCCGGGCCCAGACGCTCCCGAAGCGCCGACGCCGCCTCGCGTTTCCTCTCGTCGCGGCCGTCGTGATCGCTCTGACCGCCGGCGGCTTCGTCTTCGTGCCCTCGCTCCTCGACGACCGGGGCGGCACGGAGGGTTCCGGCGACCACCGCGGTGCTTCCTCCTCCGACGCCGGACAGGGCGCGGGGCCCGGAGAGAAGTCGTCCAAGTCGCCCGAGCCTTCGAAGAGTTCACAGAGCCCGCAGGGCAAGGACAGCCCCACGAAGAACGCCACGGCCGGCAAGGGCGACAAGAGCGGCAAGCCCTCCGCCGATGCCTCCCCGAGCAGCGAGGACACCGGCGGCGACTCCGGCGGGACCGGTCCGGGCGACGGCTTCCCGGGGAACTACGCAGGCGAATGGCAGAACCTGGAAGCCGGGTTGGAGTGGAACTTCACCATCCCCTCCGCACCCGCGGGCAAGTCGGTGACCTGGGGCGTCAGCGGCGGCGACGGCAGCTACTGCACCTTCGAGGCACCGGTCGAGGAAGCGACTGCGGACCGTCTCGTCCTCGGCAAGTCCGTCCGCACGGGCGACCTGGACAACGGCGACCTCGCCTCCGTCCCCTGCGAGGCGGGCGACCGCCCGTACTTCGACGCGGTCGACGCGGACCAGCTGACGTTCCACGGGACGGGGCAGGACGGCATGTACGCGGAGCGGGCGGCATAGTCCGTCAGGAACGCTCTGCGCGTTCCGGGTCTCCGAGCGCCTCGATCCGTCCCACGATCGCCTGCGCGCAGGGGCGGATCGCCGCCCGCAGTCCGTCCTCCCAGCGCTCTTCGGCGTAGGTGCGCTCCAGGTACAGCTCGCGCGCGTACGAAAGCGGCGCCCGGTGCTCGGCGGGCAGCCGCGCCAGGGCCCAATCGGCCGCCGTGTCCTTGGACTTGATCTCCCCCGTGGCGAGCGTCGTCCAGATCCGGGCGAGGGTGAGCAGCACGTTGCGTTCGTCGTCGTCGATGTCCGCGAGGAGGGCCGGAATGCCCGCCCGGCACGCCGCCGCGAGGTCCTCCCGCGGCACCGGGCCGGCCACCGAGGCGAGCGGCGGCCCGCTCAGCGTCCGGTCCCCGGCGAGGGCCATCGTGAGCAGCACCGCCAGATCCGGCATCTCCTCCGGTTCGGGCACGAGACCCTTCTCGTACGACGAGCGCAGCCACTCGCCGTACAGGAAGTCGCAGACCGGCGGGTAGCGCCACGGCCGCACATCCGACTGGACGATGACTGCCAACTCGACGGGCCCGAGCGGCCCTTCGAGCCCGGAAAGGGCGAGCAGCCCGTCAAGCAGTGCCCGGCGCCGGTCAGGGGTCAGCGAGCGCCGGGACACCACCAAAAGGTCCACATCACTGGCCGGCTTCAGCCCGCCGAGTACGGCGGAGCCGTGGAGGTAGCTGCCGATGAGCTCGGGTCCAAGGACGTCGGCAACCAGCTCCACGGCCGGTGTGAGGTGATCCATTCCGTCAGATTAAGGCCGGATCGGGTGATCGGGCAGACTACGACCGGGAGTTCCGCTTCCACGGTCCGGTGATGGCCACGAGGATGCCCGGCTCCTGGATGTTGGCGTACAGCGTCCTGCCGTCGGGCGAGAAGACCACGCCGGCGAACTCGCTGTACTCCGGCTCCTCTTCGGTGCCGATGTTCAGGTCGTTGCGCGCGATCGGGTAGGTACGCCCGCTGTCCGTGGCGCCGAACAGATGCGAGACGCCCTCGCCGTCCTCGGCGAGGATCAGGCCGCCGTACGGGGAGACGGTGATGTTGTCGGGGCCGTCGAAGGCACCGTCCTTGCCCGGGTCGGGGTTCACGCCCAGCAGCACCTTGAGCGTGAGGGTGCGGCGCTTGGGGTGGTAGAACCAGACCTGGCCGTCGTGCGGCTTTCCGGGGCTCTCCGTGCGGGCGTACGAGGAGACGATGTACGCGCCGCCGTCGGCCCACCACATGCCTTCGAGCTTGCGGGCGCGGGTGACCTCACCGTCCTTGAACTGCTTGCGGATCGCCGTCTGCTGCGCGTCGCGCTCGGGCACGTCCACCCAGTCGACGCCGTACACCGTGCCGATCTTCGTGGCGCGCGAGAGGTCGTCGACGAACGTGCCGCCGGAGTCGAAGCACTTGGGCGCCTGCAGCGTGCCCGCGTCGTCGGCGAGCTTCCCGAACCGGCCGCGCCCGTGCTTGAAGCCGTGCGGCGGCACCCAGCGGAAGAAGAGCCCGTTGGGCTTGCTGTCGTCCTCGGTGAGGTACGCGTGACCGGTCTTCGGGTCGACGACGACGGCCTCGTGGTCGAAGCGGCCGAAGAACTTCAGGGGCTTGGGGTCACGGTTGGCCCGTCGGTCGTACGGGTCGACCTCGAAGACATAGCCGTGGTCCTTGGTCATGCCGTTCTCGCCGGCCTTGTCGGAGTTCTCCTCGCAGGTCAGCCAGGTTCCCCAAGAGGTGCGTCCGCCCGCGCAGTTGGTGGAGGTGCCGGCGACGCCCACCCACTCGGCGACCTCACCGCCACGGCGCACCTCGACGACGGTGCAGCCGCCGGCCCCGGCCGGGGCGGAGACGGGGCCCCCCCTGGGCGGCACCGGGGGGTTGGTGGCGGGACGCGGGCCGGCCCTCTCGTGGTTGTTCACGAGCAGCGTGGTGCCGCGCGGGCCTTCGAAGGTGGCGGTGCCGTCATGGTTCGACGGGGTGAACTCGCCGCTGTCCAGCTTCGTCTTCCCGCAGTACGTGATGATCTTGTACGTGAATCCGGCGGGCAGCGCGAGGATCCCCTCGGGATCGGGGACGAGCGGCCCGTAACCGGGGCCGTGGGGACGGTCACCGTGGCCGGTGCCGGTCGCCTCCTCCTGACTGGCGAGCGCGCCGTCGGTGGTGGCGAGTACCCCTGCGGTACCGGCGAGCGCGACGCCCGCACCGGTGAGGGCGGAGCGGCGGGCGAAGTCTCTGCGCGTGAGCGGCATGGTCTCTCCTGAAGCGACGGTCCAGGTCTGCTGGGGGTGGTGCGACTGCGGGGTGTAGCGACTGCGGGGTGTAGCGACTGCGGGGTGCTGCGACTGCGGGGTGCTGCTCGTACTGAATGCTGCGGGGTGGTCCGCGCCAGAGAGTTCCGCCCGCGTATAAACGGAGGCTGAACACCGTCCGACTTCTGGAGTCCAGCTTCCGTGAATCCCTCCGCCCCCACCGGCCGCCGTGTCCTCGTCTCCGGAGCCTCGCGCGGGCTCGGCCGCGCGGTCGCCCGCGCCTTCGCCGCCCAGGGCGACCGGGTCGCCGTGCACTACAACTCCCGGCGCGAGGAGGCACAGCGGACACTCGACGCGCTCGACGGCTCCGGACACGTCCTGGTCGGCGGTGACGTCTCCGGCGCCGCGGGGGCGGCGGGCGTCGCGCAGGAGGCCTTCGCCGGGCTCGGCGGGATCGACATCCTGGTCAACAACGCGGCCGTCAACCTCCGCCACCCGCTCCCGGAGACCCCCTACGACGAGTGGGCGGCGCTGTGGCAGGCGCATGTGTCCGTCAACCTGCTCGCTACGGCGAATCTCAGCCATCTCGCGGCCCGCCGGATGATCGACCAGGGCTCGGGCGGACGGATCGTCAACATCGGTTCGCGCGGCGCCTTCCGGGGCGAGCCGGATCATCCGGCATACGGCGCCACCAAGGCCGCGGTACACGCGCTCGGTCAGTCCCTCGCCGTGTCGCTCGCGCCGTACGGGATCGCGGTCGCCTCGGTGGCCCCGGGTTTCTTCGACACCGAGCGCGTGGCGCACCGCCTCGAAGGCGAGGAGGGCGCGGCGATCCGTGAGCAGAGCCCGTTCGGCCGGGTCGCCTCCGCGGACGAGATCGCCGAGGCCGTACGGTGGCTCGCCTCGCCCGCGGCCGAGTGGGCGTCCGGAACCGTGCTCGATCTCAACGGGGCTTCGCATCTGCGTACTTGAGCGGAGGGCAAGGCGCCCGGCAGGAGGCGGGGCGTCCGTTTCACGGCGCGCCGCAAGCGCTCCCAATCTTCGTAAACAAGGTCAAGAGGAGCAGATAGCGCGAGTCCCAAGATTTCATGCGGTGGCCCTTGACCCCCGTGTACGGCGGCAATAGACAGACAGCTACCTGCAGGAGCGCAGAACGCGGAGAGGCGAGCCCGGTGGACGCACACGAGGCACGCAGGCTCCATGAGGGCCGGCTCATGATGCTGGCCCATGTGACCGGGGTGGGGATAGGACGGGACGAGCACTCGGGCGAGGACGTGATCGTCGTCTTCGTGACCCGAAAGGTGCCCCGCGATCTGCTCCCGGACGACGATTTGGTTCCCGACGAGCTCGAGGGCGTGCCGGTACGCGTGCTCGCGATCGGCTCAGTCGACGCCCAGGACCAGGAGTCCTGAGCCGCCGGGGATCCCCGCGCATCGCTAGGGGAAGTAGGTGGTCAGGCGTGACGAGCCGGCCAGAATTGATGCGAGGCCCGACGGGCGGGCAGCTCAGCGACAGCTCCCGCCAGCAGGCGATGAGTGACTTCCTGCGGCGTGAGGAGCCGCTGGCCAACGTGGTCGGCTTCGGCCACGGGGTGAAATGGGCCGACGGCCGGCCCACCGGCGAGCAGGCCGTGCTCGTCTTCGTGACCCAGAAGGTTTCCGAGTCCATGCTTCCCGAGCGGGATGTCGTCCCGCGCCAGATGGACGACGGCACCCCGACCGACGTGATCGCGGTCGGTCATGTGGCGGCGCAGCGCAGCACCGGCCGTGGGCGGTCCGTACCGTCCGCGCGCGGTGACGAGCAGCAGTCCGGGCGCCACGAGGTGTCCGAGCAGCTCGCCCAGCTGTCGCAGCCCCTGCTCGAAGAGCTCGGTGGGCTGGGCGCGTTCGAGCCGCAGCTGCTCAAGCGCCGTATGCGGCCGTGCCCTTCGGGCTTCTCGGTGGGCAACGTCCGCGTGACGGCGGGCACCCTCGGCAGCGTCGTGTACGACTTCCTGCCGGGCGCGACCGTGGACCCGCCGGGCGCGGGCCTCGGCGTACCGTCGAAGTTCTACATCCTCTCCAACAACCATGTGCTCGCCGACTCCAACCGGGCACAGCTGGGCAGTGCGATCCTGCAGCCCGGCCCGTTCGACGGCGGGCAGGACCCGGGCGACCGGATCGCCACGCTCGAACGGTTCATCACGATCCAGTTCGCGCCGCAGATTCCGCTGGAGCGGCAGAACAACGTCGTGGACGCGGCGCTCGCTTCGGTGGACTTCCAGGACGCCACCCGCGAGACGTACTTCAGCGGTGCGCCGCGCGCCTGGCGGCGCAAGGCCAACGTGGCGGTCGGCGACCTGGTCAAGAAGACCGGCCGTACGACCAACATCTCCTTCGGCCGGATCATCGCGGTCGACGCGACCATCGACGTCAACTACGGCACGGCGGGGACGGCACGGTTCAAGGACCAGATCCTCACCACGAACATCTCCGCGGGCGGCGACTCGGGTTCCCTGGTCACCTCGCAGGACAACGTGGCGGTCGGCCTGCTGTTCGCCGGTTCGTCCGTGGTCACCGTGTCCAACCACATAGAGAACGTCCGCTCGCTGCTGCGCGTCGAGATCGCCGAGCAGCTGGCCTGAGTCGTACGGAAGGGAGGCACCATGACCACGCAGGCACGCAAGCAGAAGGGTTCCCAGCGGTCGGAGCACAAGTTCTTCAACCCGCAGGGCGCCGAGGTCAAGACGCGTGACGAGGCCTTCGCCTCGCAGCAGATGGACGTGGGGGCACAAGCGGTCTCGACGGACTGCAAGCTGACGCTGCACAACGGGCAGATCAGCTTCGCCCTCGAAGTCACGTACAACCCCAACACCTATCCGCACGTGGTGACGGGCGGCCAGATCAAGTCCGGTATCTGCGGGGCGCCTTGGGACATCACCGGTGGCTTCATCGGTGAGGGCCTGCGGATCGACGCCAAGCGGTCGGGCCAGGGTTCGTGCGCTTCGACGATCACGATCGTCGGCGAGTACCAGAACCCGCCGGCGTTCCGCGGCACGTACGGCTTCGACGGATCGACGTCCTCGTTCAAGCACACCACTCGGTACGAGTGCTGACGCCTTCGCCTCGGCACGGTTGATCCCGCTCCCCGCGGGGTGGTGGGCGGTCCCTTTGGGAGGGGGCCGCCCACCGTGGCCTGTCTCACCGCCCGACGGAGCCGTCGATCCGCTCGCGCAGGATGTCCGCGTGCCCGGCGTGCCGGGCGGTCTCCTCGATCATGTGGACCAGCACCCAGCGCATCGACGGCGGCGGGGTCTCGCGCAGCGAGCGGGCACCGGGGCGGTCCAGGTCGGTGCAGGCGAGGGCGACCTCGTTCGCGCGGGCGATCGCCTCGCGATAGGCGTCCGCCAGGTCCGCCGCGGTGTCCTCGGCGAGTACGTCGCCTTCGTCGTCCCAGCGCTCGCGATCGGCGCCGGCGTAGGCCCAGACGAACCAGTTGAGTTCCACCGCCGTCAGATGCTTGAGGAGTCGGAGCAGGCTGGTCCCGGAGGGGACCCCGGCGGTGCGGACCGCCGGCTCCGGGACACCGGCCGCCTTCGCGAGCACGGACTCGCGCACGTAGTCCAGAAAGGTCAGCAGCGTGGTCTTCTCATCGGCGTTCAGGCCCGGGGGCCGAAGATCTGAGCGGGGCTCCACAGTCGTCATGCCGAAACCGTAAACTTCCCGCCCGTCCGGCGCGTGCGGACGGGCGGGATCAAGGTGACGTGGCGGACTGACGAGTTCAACGAGACGTACGGACGGACGAGTTCACCTCGACGCATGGACGGCCGGGTTCAACTCGACGCATGGTCGGACGAGTTCAGCGCGGCAATGAGGGGGCCCGTGAGCGGACCCCCCCGGTCGCCTCAAGCCCGCGAGCGCGCCTTGAACGCCGCCTTGCGGGCCTCCTTGGCCACCCGCTTGTCCGGGTGCAGGCGGCCCATCGCCTCGAGGACGTCGGCCGTCCCCGGGTGGTCCACCCGCCAGGCCGTGTCGAAGAACCCGGCGTGCTGGGAGGCCAACCCCTCGACCAGGCCCTGGAGTTCCTCCGAGTTCCCCTCCGCCGCCAGCTGCGCGGCCAGGGTGTCGATGGTCAGCCAGAAAATCATGGCCGGGTCGGGCGCCGGTACGTCGGCGAAGCCGTGCTCGGTCAGCCAGACCCGGGCGAGACCGCCCAGCTCCCGGTCCCCGAGCACATCCCGCAGCGCCGGCTCGGCGGACGGACCCGTCAGCGAGAGCGCCTGCTGGCAGCGCAGCCGCCGCAGCGGGCCGTCCTCGTCGGAACCGCGGGCCGCCGCGAGCAACTCCCGTGCCGCCGCGACCGGTTCACGCCCCGCGAGCCACAGCTCGGTCTCCGCCTGGGCCGAGGACTGCGGGAACCGGGCCGTCGCGTCGAGCAGTACGTCCGCACCCTTGTCCGCCAGGTCCCCGACGGCCGGCGCGTCCACGCCCGCCTCCCGCATCCGCGACCGGATGCCGTACAGACCGAGCGGGGTCAGCCGGACCAGTCCGTACCGGCTGATGTCCTCGTCCTCGGGGACCTCGGCGACCTCGTCACCGGCCTCCGCCATCAACTCCTCGTCCACCGGCTGGAATTCGACAAGGCCGATCGGTTCGAGCAGCCGGAACTGGTCGTCGAGCCGCATCATCGCGTCCGAGACCTGCTCCAGGATGTCGTCGGTCGGCTCGCCCATGTCATCCGGCACGATCATGGAGGCGGCCAGGGCGGGCAGCGGCACCGGCTCGTCGCCCGGACCGTCCTCGCTGACGGTGAGCAGATAGAGGTTGCCGAGCACCCCGTCGAGGAACTCGGCCTCGGCCTCGGGGTCGAAGCCCAGGGCGTCGAGGTCGATCTCGCCGCCCTCGCTGAGCGCGTCCACCAGATCGTCGAGGTCGGGCACGCTGGCGTCCGCGAGCACCGTGTCCAACGCGGTCTGCCACAGGGCGAGGATGTCGGCCGGTCCACCCGAGGCGATCAGTGCGAGGTCCTCGCCGGCGACGACCGTACCGTCCGACTCCTCATCGCCGTCCGTGACCTCGACCAGGCCGGTGTCGACGGCCACCCGCCATGCCTCGCTGGCGTACGCGGGGCCGTCCTCGTCGTCCGCCGCGTACCCGAGCAGTTCCGCCGCCGCCGGCAGCTGCTCGTCGACCAGCTCGCCGCCCGCGCCGACCCGGGTCTCGGGCCCGGCCCAGCGGGCGAGCCGTACCGCACGCGCGAGCAGCGGTGCGGCCAGCGCGGCGCGGGCGAGCTCCGCCTCGGGGGCGAGGCGCGCCGGCGGCAGGGTGGTGCGGTCGGGCGTCGGGCTCATGGGCTGGCTCTCCTCGTACGGTTCCCCGTGGGCAACGGCGGGCGGCCCCCAGAGTAGACGGATTTCACCCCAGACCGGCCGGTTCATGTACCCGTCAGAAGCCGTACACCCCCATGGCCTTGACAACTCCCGTGCCCACGCAAGAGATTGACGCGCGTAGATCTCCGCATGGTCTACGCGCATAGCGGACGTCGCACCGTGCCGGGCGGCCCCGTGTCCGCACGATGCCCGGCACCGCCCTGTCGTCGCACCACTCTCCACCCTCATCCGGAGTGATCTGATGCCTCCTCGCACCGCCCGTCCGCACCCGCTCCCGAGAACCGCCACGGTCGTCGCGATCGCCCTGGCCGCCGGTCTGCTGACCGCCGGCAGCGCGGACGCCGCCCCGGTCTCCGTCCATGACATCCAGGGCACGACCCGTCTCTCGCCGCTGGAGGGCCAGCAGGTCAGCGAGGTCGAGGGGATCGTCACGGGCGTCCGTACGTACGGCTCGCGCGGCTTCTGGATCCAGGACCCGAGCCCGGACACCGACCCGGCGACCAGCGAGGGCGTCTTCGTCTACACGGGCTCGGTGCCCACCGTCCAGGCGGGCGACGCGGTACGGGTGTCCGGCACCGTCACCGAGTACGTGCCGGGCGGTGCGAGCTCCGGCAACCAGTCGCTCACGCAGATATCCAAGCCCACGGTCACCGTGGTCTCGTCGGGCAACGCCCTGCCCGCGGCTCAGGTCATCAGCGGGTGGCAGGTGCCGCACCGCTACGCCCCCGAGGGTGACCCCGCGGACGGCAACAGCATCAACAAGCTCCCGCTGCACCCGCGTTCGTACGCACTCGACTACTACGAGTCCCTCGAGGGCATGAACGTCGCGATCGGCACCTCCCGCGTCGTCGGCGCCACCGACCCGTACTCCGAGCTGTGGGTGACCGTGAAGCCCTGGGAGAACCCGACCAACCGCGGCGGCGCCCGCTACGGCTCGTACTCCTCGCAGAACACCGGCCGGATCCAGATCCAGCAGCTGGCCCCGATCTCGCAGAGCCCGTTCCCGAAGGCCGATGTCGGCGACCGGCTCACGGGTCGTACGGAAGGGCCCCTGGACTTCAACCAGTTCGGCGGCTACACGCTGACCGCCCGCACGCTCGGCACCGTCGAGGACCGGGACCTCGAGCGCGAGCGCACGCGCCGCCAGGACCGCGACGAGCTGGCCGTGGCCACGTACAACGTGGAGAACCTGGACCCGAAGGACCCGCAGACGAAGTTCGACGCGCTCGCGAAGGCGGTCGTCGAGAACCTCGCAAGCCCCGACATCCTCGCCCTGGAGGAGATCCAGGACGACAACGGCGCGACCAACGACGGCACGGTGTCGGCAGGCCGGACCCTCGCCAAGTTCACCGAGGCGATCAAGGCCGCGGGCGGTCCGGCGTACGAGTGGCGCTCGATCGACCCGGAGGACAAGAAGGACGGCGGCGAGCCGGGCGGCAACATCCGCCAGGTGTTCCTCTACAACCCGGACCGGGTGTCCTTCACGGACCGCCCCGGTGGTGACGCGACCACGGCCACTGCGGTCGTACGGGAGAAGGGCCGCGCGGCCCTGACGCTCTCCCCCGGCCGGATCGACCCGGCCAACCCGGCCTGGGCGGACAGCCGCAAGCCCCTTGCCGGCGAGTTCACCTTCCGCGGGCGCACGGTCTTCGTGATCGCCAACCACTTCGGTTCCAAGGGCGGCGACGAGTCCCTGGTCTCCCACCACCAGCCGCCGGTGCGCTCGTCGGAGGCCAAGCGGCTGCAGCAGGCGCAGGCGGTGAACGGTTTCGTCAAGGACCTGCTCAAGGCCCAGCGCAACGCGGTCGTCCTGGTCGTCGGTGACATCAACGACTTCGAGTTCTCCGGGACGACCAAGGCGCTCACCGCCGACGGCGCTCTGGAGGCGGCCATCACCTCGCTGCCGCGCGCCGAGCGCTACTCGTACGTCTTCCAGGGCAACTCGCAGGTCCTCGACCAGATCCTGACGAGCCCGTCGATCGACGACTACGCCTACGACAGCGTGCACATCAACGCGGAGTTCGCCGAGCAGAACAGCGACCACGACCCGCAGGTGCTGCGTTTCGAGCCGTAGGCCACGGTGCGGTCGAGTCGTGGCCACGGGCCGGTCGAGTCGTGGCCACGGGCCGGTCCGGTCGTGGCCACGGGCCGGCCGCCCTTGACCTCAACCGGACTTCAACTTCCAGGATGGTGATCGGCGACTCAACGCGACGAACCGGAGGACCGCCATGACCTTGCGTATCGACACCGTTCCGGACCTGGACCGCCCGGGCGTGGGCGCCGTGCTCGCGAGCACCTGGAACGTGGGCACACCCGAACGGCAGGACGCGGCGGTCGCGGCGATCACCAAGACGTGGGAGAGCCGGCCCTGGCCCGTGGACGGGCCGGTCTCCTACAGCGTGTTCAAGGGCACGGACGGCGAGTCGCTGCTGCATCTCTCGCAGTGGCGCGAACTGTCCGACTACGACGCCTTCGTGGCCCGGCACCGCACGGAGCGCAACTCCGAGATCGACGACGCGGTGCCGGGCATCCAGCGGCTGCGGCTCGACACGTACGAGCTGTACCGGGGAGCTTCACGCGATCCGGACCGGGCGCCCGGGGCAATCGTGACGGTGGAGGTCGAGTTCGACGGTCCGGATCCCGCACGTCAACGGGCGTGGATCGACGCGGTCTTCGAGGCCCTGGGCTCGGAACCCACCCCGCACCCGGGCGGGATCTCGGGCCACTTCCACACCAGCTTCGACGGCACGAAGGTGCTCAACTTCGCCCAGTGGGCGAGCGTCCAGGACCACGTAGACGCCCTCGCGGCCCCCGGCAACGGCGTCGGCTCCCCCACCCCGCAGTGGCAGCGGGTGCACAGCTTTCCCGGGGTCGTCGGGGGCGGGGTCCGCCGGTGGCTGCCGGCGGTGAGCCTCAGCGCGGGGTGAGCCTCAGCGCGGGGTGAGGTTCAGCGCGGGGTGAGGCTCAGCGGAACCGTGAACTCGGCACGGGCCCGGGCGAGTCCACCCGGTCCCGGGTCCCGGTCCGCCACACCGAGGCGGTCGCGGCGACGAACGCCGTCAGCGTCTCCTGCGGGTCCGCCGGCGCTTCACCGTCACCCTCGTCGTCGTACGCACCGGCGGCGAGGATCTCGGCCGCCAGCTCGTCGGCCGGCCGCTCATCGGCCGGTACGCGCTCGGTCTCGCCCTCCACCACCCGCAGCGTCTCGGCCCAGGGCGCGATGTTCACCTGCGCGAGCAGCGTGCTCACATCGGCCGGCACGACGGGCGGGTCGGTCCAGCTGGTGGCGTGCTCGAACAGGACCTGTCCCCGCGCACGTTCCCGCAGCGCGGACAGCAGGTCCTGGTCGCTGTCGTTCATGTCGTACGCCACGACGAGGGTGTCCGTGCGGGCAGGGTCGAACTCGACGGCGGGCAGACCGAAGTGGCGCGCGGCCGCCGTGCCGAGGATCCGCGAGGAGCGGTCGGCCAGCAGGGAGACCGAGGCGGGTGCGAGAGCGGCGGTGCGCAGGACGGTTCCGAGCCGTTCGAGCCCGTGCAGAATCCGGTCGTACGAGTCCTGGGTGTAGGCCCAGCGGCCGGTCATGCCCGCCGCGTACCCCCACGGCGAGAGCGTCAGGAGACAGGTGCCGTGCACCGCGAACTGCCAGCCCCGCAGGTCCTTCAGGTCGCGCGGAGCGGCCGCGTCGGCGCGCTCGATCATGCGCCGCACGCGGCCGAGCGGCCACTGCCAGAGTTCGTCATCGGGCTCGGGCAGCCGGGCCAGCTGGGCGCGGGCCTGGACGAGATCCCCGGCCAGCAGGGCGTTGTGGACCAGGAGATACCGGTCCGGCCAGGGCCGCAGCGCCGTGTCACGCCCGGCGAGTACCTGTACCGCCTCCGCATGCCGGTGTTCGTCCTCGAGCGCGGACACCAACTCGGTGAGGACCACGGGGGTGTCGGGCGCGAGGCGCAGTGCCTCGCGCAGGGCGGGGACGGCGAGGAAGGACACCCCGCGCTCGACGCAGCCGTACCCGAAGTCGAAGAGAGCCCTCGCCTCGCGGGGCCGCTTGGTCAGCTTCTTCGCGGCGGCGGCCAGCTCGTCGAAGCCGACCGCCTCGGAGAGCTTGCGTACCACTTCCGCGATCTCGTGCAGCTCGGCCTGCTCCACCGCCGAGCGCAGCTGTCGTACGGTTCCGGGAATATCACCTTCGTCCAGCAGCTTGCGTGCTTCCTGCAATGCGTTGCTCATACGGGCAAGGTTCCCGGGCCCCCGGACGCCCCGCAAACGATTTCGCGCCCCGTGCGAGACTCGCGCCATGCTCCTGCGCCCCGCCACCCGTGCCGAACTGGCCGCCGTCCTCGCCCTGCTCTCCGACGAGGACCGGCTCGTGGACCCGGGGTCCGTCATGGTCGGCGAGGCGCACGAGCGCGCGTTCGCGGCGATCGAAGCGGATCCGCGCAACGAGATGCTGGTGCTCGTGGACGACGCCGGGCTCGTCCTGGGCTGCGCCCAGCTCACGTACATCCCGGGGCTCGGTCGGGGCGGACGGGAGCGGGCGCTCGTCGAGGCGGTGCGGGTGCGGGCGGACCGCAGGGGCGGCGGCCTCGGCGCGGAGCTGATGAAGCGCGCGATCGAGCGGGCCCGGGCGCGGGGCTGCGGGCTGATGCAGCTGACCAGCAACAAGCGCCGGGGCGCCGCCCACCGCTTCTACGAGCGGCTCGGGTTCGCCCGCAGTCACGAAGGGTTCAAGCTGCCCCTGTGACCACGGCGTCCCGTCGGCTCGGAGCGGCTGCTGCCCGTCGCCTCGGAGCACTCACAACAGATGTCCGCCGCCGTCCACCAGGACCACCTCGCCCGTGATGTACGAGGCGTTGGCGAGGTCGGTGATCGTCTCGGCGATGTCCTCGGCGGTGCCGACCCGGCGCAGCGGCAGCCGCTCCGCCACCTGCCGCATCGCCTCGTCGATGCCGTCCTGACCCTCGTACCACGGTGTGGCGATCATGCCGGGTGCGACCGCGTTGACCCGGATCTCCGGCCCGAGCTGCTTGGCGAGCAGCCGCGTCATGTGGTTGAGGGCCGCCTTGCTCACCGCGTACGGGATGGAGCTGCCGTTCGCGTGGATCCCGGCCTGCGACGAGACGTTGACGACGCTGCCGCGGCCGTGGGCGCGCAGGTGCGGGACGGCGGCGGTGATGGTGCGCCAGACGCCGATCACATTGACCTCGTGGATCTCGCGCCACACCTCGGGGCTCGCGGCGGCGAAGTCGGCGTGGTCGATGAAGCGGGTCGTACCGGCGTTGTTGACGAGGATGTCGAGCCGGCCGTACGCCGCCACGGCGGACTCGACCAGTCCCTCCGGGTCCTCGGCCACATCGGCCTGGATGTAGACCGCGTCCGGCAGTTCGGCCGCGAGTGCCTTGCCCGCGTCGACGGACCTGGCCGAGTTGACCACGACCCGGACGCCCGCGGCGGCCAGGCGGCGCGCGGTCGCCGCACCGATCCCCGATGACGAACCGGTGACCAGGGCCACCCGCTGTTCTGTGCTCATGTGCTGCAGTGCCTTCTCTGTTCGGCTCTGCCGCGCCCCGCACGATCATGCCACGCGCCCAGCGGTCACCGGAGCCGGGCACCGAGTGGCCGCCGGCGCCCATCCCGTGAGACGCCCTGGTGCCAACTCGCCCTCGTATGCGCCACTATGACAAGGGCATCTCATCCTTCTCCGGACTTCTCGTCCCTTCTTGGAGGCCGCCATGCTGCTGGGCAAAGCCATCTCCACCGGGTACGCCGAGGAAAAGCCGCTCGTGCACGCGGAGCCGGCCGAGATCGAGGACCGCACCGAAGAGACCGCGGCGACCGCCGAGGCGCCGGTCGAGGTACCCGCCGGATGAGCCGGCGGCTCCCCGAGGAACGCCCGACGGAGCCGCCGACCGGTTACAAGATCGCCCACCCGGTGCTGTCCCAGGACGGCACCCGGGTGGGCTTCGTCGGCGTCTCGCTCGGCGCCGCGCTCCCGTACGGCGTGCTCGACGAGGCCGCGTGCGTCTACGGCCGCCGCCACCGCGCACCGCACCGCCGCTGCGACTGCGGCTTCCACTGCGTGCACGCCCGGCAGGACGCCGAAGCCCTGCTCAGCACAGCGGATCACCGCCGGGCCGTGCTGCTCGAAGTATCGGTTCTGGGGTTCTACATCCGCTTCGAGCGCGGTTTCCGTTATGCCCGCCAACGTGTGCGGACGATGACCTCGGGTCCGTGCGTGTGCGGCGCGGCGGGGGTGGTGCTCGCGGACGCGGGCTGGGGCAGGCCGGGCTGGTGCGCTCTGGAGAGCGCCTGCGCGAGGTGCGCGGGAGCGCGCCGGGCACTGGCTCCCGCTGCGTTCGAGCGCCTCGCGGGCGAGGGCCTGACGGTGCGGAATCCGCCGGTGGCGACGACACCGGCGTACGACGTGCCCGAACTCGTCGCGGAGGCCGCCCTGCTGCAGGCCCGCCTCGACTGGTTCCAGACCCAGTTGGCCCGAATCCAGCGCGGACCCCGGGGATAGAGGACTCCCCTGCGGGTACCCGGAGCGGTCCCGACAGTTTGGGAGGCGGGATACGTGAGCGGGCCAGGCGACCGGCAGAAGCCGGACACGGCAACGGATGAACATCCTTCGGTGGGCGAGCTCGTCAGCCGCGCCTCGGAGCAGCTCTCCACGCTCGTACGACAGGAAATGCAGCTTGCCCGGGCCGAGTTGACCGAGAAGGGCAAACAGGCCGGGCGCGGCGGCGGGCTGCTCGGTGCGGCCGGAGCGGTCGCGTACATCGGTCTCATGGTGCTCGCCGCCGCGGCGGTGGCCGCGCTCTCCCTCGAACTGCCCGTCTGGGCCAGTGCGTTGATCGTGTGCGGCGTGCTGTTCCTGATCGCCGGGGCGCTGGCGGCCGCGGGCCGCAAGCGGCTCGGCCGGGCGACACCCCCCATGCCCGAGAAGGCGCTCGACAGCGTCCGGGCCGACGTGGCGGAGATCAAGGAGAGGGCGGCGCGATGACCGAGGACACGCCTGCGCACACCGCGAAGGCCCAGGACACGCCCACGCACACCGCGAAGGCCGAGGACACCTCCGCACAGACACCCGAGCAGCTGCGCGGCCGGATCGAGCAGACGCGGAGCGAACTCGGCGCCACCGTCGAGGAGTTGGCGGCCAAGGCCGATGTGAAGGGCCGGGCACGGCAGCGGGTGGCACGGGCGAAAACGCGCATGACGGAGAGGACAGCACGCATGAAGGACAAGGCCCACGGACTGCAGGACAAGGCCGCCGGGGCGAAGGCCCGCGCCGGCGGAAAGGCGAGCGGAACGAAGACCCAGGCCAAGGGCGCGGCCGCCGGGGCGATGGGCAAGGCGGCCGAGGCCAGGCAGCAGGCCGGCGAGCTGAAGACCCAGGCCGTGCACCAGGCGGCGGAGATCAAGGACCAGGCGATGGTGAAGGCGGCACAGGCCGGCGGTCGGCTGAAGGACGCCACCGCACAGGTGCAGGGCCGCGCCTCCGACACCGCGCACCGCGTGCAGGAGAGCACCCCGCAGCCGGTGCTCGACGTGGCCGCCACGGTGGCCAAGACCGGACGGCGTCACCCCCGGCCGCTCCTGGTCGTGGGTGCGGGCGCCCTGCTCGCGGTCGGCGTCATGCGCCGGCGGCGCAATGGCCGTACGAAGCGCGGCCATTGAGCCCGGATGAGGAAAGGGGCGCGGCCCACCGCACGGGCCGCGCCCCGCTCCCGCACGCCTCACACACCTTGCATGCCCCGTACATTCTGCACACCCAACCGCTAAGCATCGCTAGCCCTCACCTTGAAGCAGATTTAAGTGGAGCTTCACGATGAGTCCGCCGACACTCATGCCATGACGAACTCCCCATTCGGCCGCGCCCTCTGCGCGATGATCACGCCCTTCGACGCGACGGGCGCCCTTGACCTGGACGGCGCGCAAAAGCTCGCCGCGCATCTCGTCGGCGAAGGCTGCGACGGGCTCGTCCTCTCCGGCACGACCGGCGAATCCCCCACCACGTCCGACGAGGAGAAGTCCGCCCTCATCCGGGCCGTACGCGAGGCGGTCGGCGACCGCGGCACGATCATCGCGGGGGTCGGCACCGCGGACACCCGGCACACCCTCCACCTGGCCCGCGAGGCCGAACAGGCGGGCGCGGACGGCCTGTTGGTGGTGTCCCCGTACTACAGCCGCCCGCCGCAGGACGCGCTCGAAGCCCATTTCCTCGAGGTCGCCGACGCCACCGCGCTGCCCGTGATGTTGTACGACATCCCCGGCCGCACCGGCACCCGGATCGAGCCGGACACCATGATCCGCCTCGCCGGGCATGAGCGGATCGTGGCGGTCAAGGACTGCGCGTATGACGTGCTCGGCAGCTCGAAGGTGATCTCCGCGACCTCTCTCGCGTACTACGCGGGCTGCGAAGAGTGGATCCTTCCGCTGTACGCGGTGGGCGGCGCCGGCTTCGTCTCGACGGTCGCGAACGTGGCGCCCCGGCTGCTGCGCTCCCTCCTCGACGCGTACGACGAGGGCGACACCGCACGCGCTACGGCCGCCCACCAGCACGTGCTCCCCCTCGTCGAGCGCGTGATGGCGGACGGCCTGCCGGGCACCGTCACCACGAAGGCCCTGCTTGCCGAACTCGGCCTTCCGGCGGGCCCGGTCCGCGGACCGCTGCGGCCCGCGGACCCGGAGCGGGTCCGCGGGCTGCGCACGGCGTACGAAGCCGCTTCGGCCGGCGGGCGGTGAACGGCGGTCAGCGGTTGGCGCGTCGCCGTCAACGGGTGGTGCGTTGCGGTCAACGGGTGGCGAACAGCGGGCTCCAGCGGCCGGAGGACCCGTCGGTGCCCTTGAGGAATCCGCTCAGCGGAACCACCTTGTCGCTGCCGATGGTGACCATCACGAGCTGCTGCCGGAACTCCCCCGTATCCGGAGCGATGTCCCAGGCGATCAGCCGCTTGTCGTCGGCCCAGGCGAGCAGCTGCTGACCGCGGGTCTTGTGCAGCCGCTTTCCGGTGTACGGGTCGATGATCTCGGACGCGGTGGTCCTGGCGCCGCCCGCGAAGCCGCCCGCGGCCAGCTTGCCGTTGGGCGAAAGGCGCGCCTCGACGGACCAGTCCAGGTGCTTCTCGTTCGCGGGAGCGGAGGTCTCCTTGCCCGTGAAGTCGTAGTAGCGGTTGCCGGGCTCGACCATCAGGCCCGAGTACACCAGCTTCCCGGAATCGGTGAAGGCGAAGTCCTGGCGGAGGTTGACCTCCACCATGCCGTGCTCGTCGTGGCGGACGGGGACCTCGCTCCAAGAGCCTTGCCCGGAGTCGACGTCCAGCACATAGAACCCGGTCCGGTAGGACGTGGTCTTGTCCCAGTCGTAGTCGTTCAGCTTGCCGTCGGCGTTCAGGTCGTAGTCGAGCTTGGACACCTGGTCGGGGTTCTCGCTGTAGGTCGTGGCGACCAGCTTCCGGCCGTCGGGCGAGAACTCGACGCCCGCGACGCTCCGTTCGACCGGGATCCAGCGCTCGATCTCACCGGTCAGCAGGTCGACCAGCCCGATCCGCCGCGTGGGCAGCTGCTGTTCGAGGACCACGGCGGTGCGCATGCCGGGCGCGACATCCACGACGGACCACTTGTCCGCCTTCACATACTTTCCGGTCTCCTGGTCGAGGAGGTACCAGGTCTTGCGGCGGATCCGGCTGTCCTGTGGCCCCTTGACGTTCTCGGTGACCGCGTAGGCGGCGAGCGCGGTCCGCCCCGCGGCGATGAGGTCCCGCGGCGGCGACTGCTTCGGGTGCGCCACGACGTCATCGGTCCGTGTCCGGCTCGCGAGCTGCGGGGTGTCGTCCCCGCCGAGCGCCGGCACCGCGAGCACCGAGGCGATCACCGCGGCCGTGGTCGCGAGCGCCGCGCCCACGACCGTACGGGTCCTGCGCCGGCGCCGGGCGGCGACCACGCGGCCCGCCAGGTCACCGGCCGGCGGCCCGGTCTCCTCCGCCATGTCACGGAGCGCCGAACGCACCATGTCGTCCATCTTCACGGTCCTACCTCCACAGGCCGGGGGTGCACGGGTTCGTCCGCTTCAGGTGCGAGCGCGGCGAGTTCGGGTGCGAGGGTGCGCAGCCGGGCCAGCGAGCGGTGCGTCGTCGAACGCACCGTGCCGACCGAGCAGCCGAGGAGCGAGGCGACCTCCGCCTCGGGCAGATCCTCGAAATAGCGCAGCACGAGCACCGTCCGCTGCCGTGCGGTCAGCCGGCCGAGGGCCGCGCGCAGCACCACGCGCAGTTCGGCGGCCGCCGCCCCGTCCTCGGCCGCCTTGGCCTCGGGCGGTACGGAGACGCTCACCTCGCGCCGGCGCCACTTCAGGCGCCAGCGTCCGATCTGCTGCCGGTACAGGACCTGCCGGACATACGCCTCCGGCTCATCGATCCTGTGCCACCGCCCCAGAGCTTTGACCAGGGCGTTCTGCAAGAGGTCCTCGGCGGCATGCCGGTCGCCTCCGCTCAGCAGCACCGCGGTCCGCAGCAGCGCGGCGGACCGGCTCTCCACGAACAGGCGGAAACTGTCCTCATATCCCGCGTCACGGGGCTTCATCGTCACCTTCATCTCTCCTGGACCCCCGGGCCCTGGAGGTCTGCTGCTCCTGGTGACGCCTGCGGCCGCCCCCTGCTATGCCTGTGGTCCGCCACATTCTTACGGACCCATGACGTGCCCCTTTCAGCCGTCCTGCACGGTCCCTGCCATGAGCCCGTCGCCCTCGGGGGTTCGGGGTCAGGGCGAGACGGGATCCACCGGCAGCCGCACCTTGAAGCAGCAGCCGCCCGTCACGTTGTGCACCTCGGCGCTGCCCCGGTGGGCCTCCACGATGCCGCGCACGATGGCGAGCCCCAGGCCCGCACCGGCGGGCGGGGTGCGGGCGGCCGTGCCGCGCCAGCCGGTGTCGAAGACGCGCGGCAGGTCCTCCTCGGGGATGCCCCCGCAGCCGTCGGTGACCGAGAGCACCACCGCGCCGTCCTCGCCGCGCTCGGCGGCGACCGCGACCGTGCCGTCGGCGGGGGTCCGGCGGATCGCGTTGACCAGGAGGTTGGCCAGGACGCGGGTCATCTCCTTGCCGTCCACCTCGACCGGCACTTCGTCGACCCGCTCACCGATCAGCCGGACCCCGTGCTCGCGGGCGAGCGGATCGGCGCCGGCCAGGGCGTCGCCCACGAGGTCGTAGACGGACATCCGGGTACGGGTGAGCTGCAGGGCGCCCGCGTGGATACGGGAGAGCTCGAAGAGATCGCCGACCATGCCGTTGAGCCGCTCGACCTCGGTGCGGATCTGCCGGAAGTAGCGCTCGGGCTCGGCGGCCATCCCGTCCTCGAGCGCCTCGGCCATGGCGCGCAGTCCGGCGAGCGGGGTGCGCAGATCGTGCGAGATCCAGGCGACGAGTTCACGGCGTGAGGACTCCAGGGCGCGTTCACGCTCGCGCGAAGCGGCGAGTCTGGCGCTGGTGGCGGCCAGTTCGCGGCTCAGGGCGTCCAGTTCGGCGGTGGCCGATACGCCCGGCGCCGCGAAGCTGCCGCCGTCGCCGAACGACCGGGCGGCCTGGGCGAGTTCGCGGGAGCGGGCCACCACCCAGCGGCCGAGCAGCAGCGAGGTCGCGAACGAGACCACGGCGGCCATGACGATGACGAGGGTCACCACGGTCAGATCGTGCGGCGACAGGAACATCGCCCAGGCCACCGCGAGCGTCCCGGCCAGCATCGCGGTGACGGCCGTGGCGGCGACCACGGTGAGGGACACGGCGACGGAGCGGTGGCGCAGCAGGCGCAGTGCCGTCGCGCCGAGCACTCCGGCGGCCGCCGCGCCGCACGCCGCGTACAGGGCGATGAGCAGGACCTCACGCATCGGGCACCGCCTCCTTCGCCTCTTCGAAGCGGTAGCCGACCCCCCAGACCGTCCGGATCAGCCGGGGCCGCGCCGGATCGTCCTCGATCTTGCCGCGCAGCCGCCGCACATGAACCGTCACGGTCGACAGATCGCCGAACTCCCAGCCCCACACCTCGTGCATCAGCCGCTCCCTGCTGCAGGCCTCGCCGGGATGTCCGAGCAGATAGGCGAGGAGGTCGAACTCGCGCAGGGTGAGGGCGAGTTCACGGCCGTCCTTGGTGGCGCGGCGGCCCGACGGATCGAGAGTGATGCCCGCGTACGAGAGAGAGGCGGACTCGTTGCGCCGGGGCAGCCGTGCGCGGCGCAGCACGGAGTCGACGCGCAGCACCAGCTCGCGGGGGCTGAAGGGCTTGGTGACGTAGTCATCCGCGCCTATTTCCAGGCCGAGGATGCGGTCGTCCTCGTCGCCGCGCGCGGTGAGCATGATCACCGGGACAGGGGCGCGTTCACGCAGGCGGCGGCAGACCTCGAGGCCGTCCATGCCGGGCAGCATCAGATCGAGCACGACGAGGTCGGGCAGCCGTTCCTGCGCCGCGCGCAGGGCGGAGGGCCCGTCGGCGAACCGTTCGACGCGATAGCCGGCGCGGTCGAGATAGCCGGCCACGACCTCGGCCACGGTCGGATCGTCCTCGACGACGAGTACGCGGGCCGGCGAGGCGACGGCCGGCTCCTGAGGGGGTGTGCCCCCACCTTCGCGGTGCATGGCGCCAGCTTCGCACCGCCGTGGGCCGGGCGTCGCGGAGAGGGCGTGGGCGGGCAGCGACGTCCGCGTTTCGTAAGATCCCGCGGCCGGCCGTCAGTCCGCACCGGGCGCGGACGTCGGGCCTGACGCCAGACGCTCCACTACCGCCTCCCCCAGCTCGGCCAGCACGTCCAGCTGGGCGGGGCTGAGCAGATCGATGAAGTGCCGCCGCACCGAGGCGACATGGGCGGGTGCCGCCGCGTCCAGGGTGCGCATCCCCTGATCCGTCAGGGTCACGACGGCGCCGCGCCCGTCCGTCGCGACGCCTTCGCGTACGACCAGGCCGCGCTGTTCCATCCGCGCCAGATGGTGCGAGAGCCGGCTGCGGGACCAGAGCATACGGTCGGCCAGCTCGCTGACCCGCCGGCGGCGGTCCGGGGCCGCGCCCAGGTTGGACAGCACGTCGTAGTCGGGGTCGGAGAGCTTGCTGTCGTGCTGGAGGTCCCGCGAGATCTGTGCGTTGAGCAGCAGAAACATCCGCCGGTACGCCTGCCAGGCGCGCTGCTCGCGGTCGGTGAGCCACTGAGGTTCCTGCCCTGTCATAGCGCTCACCGTACCGCATCTGATTGACACGTCACCTACCCGGGGCTACCTTCACTTCAGGACATAGATGACACGTCAATCACTTGGAGAGGGTCATGGCAGCCGCACTCCGCCTCAGCTCCGGACTCGTCCTCTTCGGCGTGAGCATCGCGCTCATGGTCGCGGCCGAACTCGGCGTCCCGTCCTGGGATGTGCTGCACCAGGGCGTCGCCCGCACGACGGGACTGCCGTTCGGCTGGGTCGTCAACGGCGTCGGCGTCCTCGTGCTGCTCGCCTGGATCCCGCTCAAGGTGCGTCCCGGCATCGGGACCCTCGCCAACGTCCTGGTCGTCGGCCTGGTCGCCGACGCCGCTCTGGTCGCCCTGCCCGATCTCCACGGTCCGTGGGTACGCGGCGGGGTCCTTGCCGCCGGCCTCCTCCTCAACGCCCTCGCGACCGGGCTCTACGTCGGCGCCGGGCTCGGCCCGGGACCGCGCGACGGCCTGATGACAGGGCTCGCCGCCCGCGGCATCTCGATCCGCCGCGCACGCACCGCGATCGAGGCGTCCGTACTCGCCGCCGGCTGGCTGCTCGGCGGCACCGTCGGCCCGGGCACCGTGCTCTTCGCCGCCGCGATCGGCCCCCTGACCCAACTCGCCCTGCGCCGCCTCACGTTCACCGCAACCGCCCGCGCTCCCCGGGCCGTCCCCTCGTAAGGAATCCGCCATGCCCCGCCGCCTGCAGATCCTCTCCGCCAGCACCCGACCGACCTCGGCCGGACGCCCGCTGGCTCACTGGGTCACCGAACTCGCCGCCGCCCAGGGACAGTTCGCCGCCACACTCGTCGACCTCGGCGAGGTGGGCCTGCCCTTCTTCGACGAACCGGGCCTGCCCGCCGACGGCGTGTACGTCCACGAGCACACCAAGGCCTGGAGCGCGACCGTCTCGGCGGCGGAGTGCTTCGTCTTCGTCCTGCCGATGTACAACGGCGGCTTCACCGCCCCGCTCAAGAACGCGATCGACTCCCTGTACGCGGAGTGGCGCGACAAGCCCGTCGGCCTGATCAGCTACAGCGCCGGCGCCTCGGGCGGCGCCCCGGCCCTCGACATGCTCCACCCCGTCCTCGCCCGCGTGGGCCTGCGCCCCGCCCCGCACACCCTCTCGATCCCGGGAATCGACCGACTCACCACCCCCGGCGGCCGCTTCCACCCCACCCCCGAACTCACCACCGAGGCCAACGCCGTGCTCAGTTCGGTGGGCGGGCTGGTGGGGACACCCGTGACGGCCTGACCGGCGCGACCGGCATGACCACCGACGGGTTCCCGTTCCTGCATTCCGCCTGGGCCCCGCGACGTTGCCACCCCCTGCGGAGCGACAACCCAAACAGGTCAACTGGCCTGTCTGGTCTCGGAGTTGGCGGTCACAGATCATTCCGAAAGCCGTAGCCTGCACCCTGGCGGAACCAGCGACCCCGTACATCGCGTACATGCACAGGGGTTGCGGAGCGTTGGGGAGGGTTCAGTGACACATACCGTACTGTCCGGGCGCTATCGGCTGGTCGAGCGGCTCGGCGCGGGTGGGATGGGCGTCGTGTGGCGGGCCGAGGACTTGGTGCTGCACCGCGAGGTCGCCGTCAAGACCGTTGCCGGCCCCGGTGTCACCGAGCAGGCGGCGGCCCGCCTGGAACGTGAGGCGCGGGCCGCGGCCGGCCTGTCCGACAACCAGCACGTGGTCACCGTCCATGACTTCGGGCGGGACGGCGACACGCTGTTCATCGTGATGGCCCTCGCTCCCGGCCGCGCCCTGGATCGCGTCCTGACCACCGAAGGCCCGCCCGCGCCGGCCCGCGCCCTGGACTGGGCCCGGCAGATCTGCTTCGCCTTGGAGGCGGCGCATGCCGCGGGAATCGTCCACCGTGACATCAAGCCCGCCAACGCCGTGCTCGGCCCGGACGGCACGGTGCGCGTGCTCGACTTCGGCATCGCCTGGTTCCATCGCGACCTCGGCCTCGACCGCCTCAGTCAGGCGGGCGGGGTATTGGGCAGCGTTCCCTGGATGTCTCCGGAACAGGCCCGCGGGGAGGAGGTGACTGCGGCCTCCGACCTGTACTCGCTGGGCTGTCTGCTGTACCAACTGCTCACCGGGGAGACGCCGTTCGGCGACCGTGAAGTGCTGGCGCAGATCGTCGCGCATGCCTCGGAGGTGCCTTTGCCACCCTCCGCGCGCAGAGCGGGACTGCCCGCCGAGCTGGATCGGCTGGTGTCCGCGCTCCTGGCCAAGTCGCCGGATGACAGGCCCGGTTCGGCCGCGGAGACCGCGGCGCGGCTCGGGGCGATCGCGCGCGAGCTGGGGGCGCAGGAGACGACCGAGCGGTCCCCGGCTCCTGCCGCCCCGGCCACGCTGCCGTCCGCGGCGGAGCCCGGCCGGCAGATGAGCCGGCGCACCGTGCTGTTCGGCGCGGTCGGGGTGGTCGCGGTGTCGACGGCGACGATCGTCGTGGTCCCGAAGGTCCTGGAGAAGGGCGGCGACCAGGGCGGAGGGCCCTCCGGCGCGGAAAAGGGCGGAGGAAAGGGGGATGTGAAGTACCGCTGGCGCACGCCTACGACGTACACCCCGGACGCGATCGCGGGCTCTGCCCTGTTGGTCAGTGACAGTGAGACCGAACTGGTCGCGTACGACGTTCGCACGGGCAAGGAGCTCTGGCGCGGTACGGACGACATCGACGGAACGTACCCGATGACGAAGGACACCTTGTACGTCACCGCCGACCACGGGGAACTGCGCTGTCTGGAGCCGGAAAGCGGGGACAAGCGCTGGGGGTTCGCGCCCCTCGAGGACAACGATGTGTCGGGTGGTGTCTTCCTGGAACTGGCCCCCGAAACGGTCTACGTCGGCCTGGGGCCCTACGTCTTCTCGTTGCACCACGCCACCGGGGAAGTGCGCTGGCAGTACCCCCTGGAGAGCGACATGGCCCTGGTCAGCGGGCTGGAGTCGGCCGACAGGACGCTGCTCGTGCGAGACGAGGGGGGTTTGTGGATCGCGCTGGATACGGTTGCCGGCGAGGAACAGTGGGTCTGGCCGTACGAAAAATCCACCAGACCGGGCGCGGGCCCGTCCTTCGCCGGTGCGGTGGACGGCCGCCTCTTCTTCAGCGGAGACTCCGGCCTGACCGTCGTGGACGCCGCCGACGGCAACGTCATCGAGACGTACAAGGGCCTCGGCCGGGTACAGGTCGTGCCCGAGCACAAGCTGCTGCTGGACACGGAGAACGCCTGGTCGTGCGTCGACGGCAAGAAGCTGTGGTCCGTGGCCGAGGGCCACCCCTTCGCCCATGGCGACATCGTGCTGGCCAACCAGTGGGACCCGAAGACCCGGACGAACACCCTGCTGGGCCTGGACCCCCGTGACGGCACCGAACGCTGGCGCCACAAAGGGCTGTTCCTCTCTCGCTCCAGCCAGAGGGGCCGCACCGCGCCACCAGACGCTCCCTTGATCGCCAAGGTCAACGGTCAAGGCGCGCGGCTTGTGCGGATCGACCCCGCGTCGGGCGACAAGGGCCCGGTCCTCACCCTGCCCGAGAAACATCTGCTGGAGATCTATTGCCTCGGCGACCTCGTGTTCGCCGTGTGTGCGGATCGCGGCCTGGATCGCGAGGGTGATCCGCCCGACAAGCGCCGTTTGTACGCCATCGAGTTGGCGCAGTTCGGTCGGACCTGAGATCTGCCGGCAGACGTCGAAGCGCCCTCCCGGGGCCGTCCTTGGGCCGCGGAAGGGCGCTCAGCGTGGACCACCCATGACCACCGTCGACAGCTCATCGGCAGGTCAGCGGCAGGTCGCGAGTTGATCGACCGCAGGGCGGCAGGCAGCTGCCCCCGTGATCAGTTGTTGCTGTGCAGCACGTCGTTCAAGCCGCCCCACACCGCGTTGTTCGGGCGGGCCTCGACCGCGCCCGAGACCGAGTTGCGGCGGAAGAGGATGTTCGAGGCGCCGGAGAGCTCGCGGGCCTTGACGATCTGGCCGTCGGGCATCGTGACGCGGGTGCCGGCCGTGACGTAGAGGCCGGCCTCGACGACGCACTCGTCGCCGAGCGCGATGCCCACGCCCGCCTCGGCGCCGACAAGGGAGCGCTGGCCGATGGCGACGCGCTGGGTCCCGCCGCCGGACAGGGTGCCCATCGTGGAGGCGCCGCCGCCGATGTCCGAGCCGTCGCCGACGACGACGCCCTGCGAGATACGGCCCTCGACCATCGACGTACCGAGCGTGCCGGCGTTGAAGTTGACGAAGCCCTCGTGCATCACGGTGGTGCCCGCGGCGAGGTGCGCGCCGAGGCGCACACGGCCGGCGTCGGCGATACGGACGCCCTTGGGCGCCACGTAGTCCGTCATCCGCGGGAACTTGTCAACACCGTGCACGACGAGGTGCAGGCCCTCGGCGCGGGCGTTCAGGCGGACCGTCTCGAGCGAGTCGACCGGGACCGGGCCGAGCGAGGTCCAGGCCACGTTGGCGAGGAGGCCGAACAGGCCGTCGAGGTTCTGCTCGTTCGGCTTGACCAGCGTGTGGCTGAGCAGGTGCAGACGCAGGTACGCGTCGTGCGCGTCGAGCGGCTTGTCGTCCAGGGACGCGATGACGGTACGGACGGCGACGATCTCCACGCCCCGGCGGTCGTCCTTGCGGATGGCCTTGGCGGCACCCTCGCCGAGCAGCTCGACGGCACGCTCGGCGCTCAGCCGCTCGGTGCCGGCCGGGCCGGGAGCGTCGCTGAGCTCGGGGGCGGGGAACCAGGTGTCGAGAACGGTGCCGTCGGCGGCCAGCGTGGCCAGGCCCGCTGCTACGGCACCGGTGGTACGGGGGGCAGTGGTGGTGTCGGTCATGGGCAAAACTTAACCGGCTCGCGGCAACGGAAGCGAACCGGTCTCAGGGTGCGGGCCGGGTTCCCCCACCTGCCCGTCCGCACGAGGGCGTGCAGCGCTGGATTCCCCACCTGCCCGTCCGCACGAGGGCGTGCAGAGCTGGATTCCCCACCTGCCCGTCCGCACGAGGGCGTGCAGAGCTGGATTCCCCACCTGCCCGTCCGCACAAGGGCGTGCCCTTCGCCCCCCCCCCCCCCCCGGGCGGGGGGCGGCGCCGGGGGGGGTGCGAGGGCCCCCCGGGCGCGGGCGTACGGCACGGGTCCGGCTCTCAGGCCCCTGGACGTCAGGGGCCTGAGAACCTCAGGGCCGGACGTTCTTCTCGTCGACGAACGTCAGGACCAGGCTGGCGCTGGTGGTCATCACGTCGCCGGCCTTCCACGTCCCCGGGAAGAAGGCGGTCTCCCGGTCGTTGTCCGTGAAGTCACGGACCACGACCATCCGGCTTCCCACCACCTGATACGTGTCGGGCAGCAGCAGCAACTCGTTGCGGTACCGGTCATCGGGCCCCGGCTTCAGCGTGATCGCGACGGTCTCGCGGCCGGCCGCGTCGGTCACCGGGCCGTCGACGAGCTCGATCCCCGGCAGCTTCGCGAGCGCCCGGTACAGCTTGGCCTGGCCCTCGCCCTCCAGATGCGTGATCGGTGAGCGCGCCAGCGACTGAGCGACATGGAAGACGTCCGCCGGCTTCTTCGGATCCAGCATGTCGAACTGCTCCGGATACGCCTTCTGGTACGCCTTCACGATCCCTTCCGGGTCGTCCGGCAGCCCCTTCATGAGGGCGTAGTACTCGCGCCAGTCGCGCTCCTCGCCCTTCTGGGACCCGGCCGTGAACCAGTCCTCGTCCGTCGTCGGCTTCTCCAGCTTTCCGTCCCCGTCGCCACCGACGGAGGTTCCGATGTGCTTGGTGTAGTACCACTGGTCCTCCCGCGGCTCCGGCCCCTTGACCGACTCGGCCGCCCGCGCCGCCCCCTCCAGGAACTCCTGCGCCGTCCCCGGCCGCACCGACTGGCTCGCCGCCGGCCGAGGCCCGCCGTCGGAGCCGCCCGAGGAGTCCGCCACGTTCACGGCGATCACCGCCGAGGCCGTCACCGCGAGCGCCGCCCCGACCGCGGCGAGGCGCCAGTCGCGCCGCAGCCGTGCCAGCCGCCACGCGGAGCCACCGCCCTGCGCCGCGTCAAGGAGCCGCGTCCGGCCCTGCGCGAGCCGCGCCCGGTCGGGCGTGGGCGCTTCGGACCGCAGTTCACGCACCTTCGTCATCTCGTCCATCACTGCGCCACCTCCGAGGCGTCCACGACGAATGCCGGATCCGCACCGAGCGCGCTGCGCACCTTGCGCCGCGCCCGGTTGAGCCGCGAGCGCACCGTCCCGAGCGGGATGCCCAGCGCCTCGGCGACCTCCGGATACGAGAGGTCCGCCCAGGCGACGAGCAGCAGGACATGCCGGTCACCGGCGGAGAGCCCGGCGAGCGCCCCCGCCAGGGGCGCATGGGCCGACTGCGCCACGACCCGGCTGTCGGCCCGGTCCACCCAGGACTCGGCCACCGGATCGGTTCCGGTACGGGCAAGGGCGCGCAGACCCCGTATCTCCGCGCGCCGTTGCTTGCCGATCAGATTCGCCGCGATGCCGTACAGCCAGGGCCGCGCGTTATCCCGCGACAGGTCGTAGCGGGAGCGCGTACGGAACGCCGCGAGGAAGGTCTCCGCCGTCAGATCGTCCGCGGCGCCGGCGCCGGCGGGGGGGGGCGGGGGGCGGGGGGGGGGGGGGGGGGGCCCGGCGGAGGGGGGG